>NZ_CDLCQJ010000102.1:0-7214 GCF_975850365.1 Candidatus Hodarchaeum mangrovi
ACATCCTTGTTAATCCAAAGAGATCATAGGAGAAATAAATTCATATGAATGAAACAGATTTTACTGGAATCAGAAAACTACAAGATTCAGATTTCGAAGAATTCGTTAGGTTAATGACCCATGCTTACCCAGCAATGATACCTGAACAATTTACCTCAGAGTCAAAACAAAGGTGGATAGAGAGAATGAAATACCAAAATAATGAAGTTCAAGAAATCAATTATTATGGTTACTTCATTAATGGGAATATGAAGGGAGGGATGATTTTCTATGATTATATTATGAATGTTTGGGGGCAAAAAATTAATGTAGGAGGAATAGGACAAGTCTGTGTCGATCTTTTAAGAAAAAAGGAAAATATTGCAAAAAAAATGATGCAATATTTTCATTCCCATTATTATGAACGAGGATATCCTTTAACTATTCTTTATCCTTTCTTTAGTGGATTTTATAAAAAAATGGGTTATGGAATTGGGGGAAAGTACAACCAATACCGATTCAAACCAATTTCAGTAACAAAATCAATTAAAAAGAATTTAAAATTTCTTGATAGCTCTGATACTCCAAATTTGCTTCAATTTTTTAATTCCAATGTTGATAGAATGCACGGAATGATTTACAGGAGTGAAAATACTATTAAAAGGCTAATAAATTCGTATAATGTTATTGCATATCTAAACGGGAATGAAATTCAAGGTTATCTTGCATTTCAGTTTAATAAATTGGTTAAAGATAATTTCTTACTTCATGATCTAGTCATAGACGAATTTTTTTACTCCTCTAAGGAAGCTTTTCAGGAATTATTGACATTCTTACACTCTCAAAATGATCAAGTAGAACATATTATCTACAACACACAAGATAATGAATTCCACCATTTATTAGCAGATCCTAGAAATGGAGGAAACCATCTGTTTCTAACAGCTCAGGAATGTAACCTTCAGGGAGTAGGAATTATGTACCGTATTTTAAACGTAGAAAAATTTCTTTCTTCCTTAAAAAATAAATTTCTCAATACATCTAGTCAGTTAACAGTTAGTTTCAAATTAACTGACTCCTTTCTGACCAAAAATGAAAAAGCATACCACCTGAAAATTGAAAAAGGATTTTTAGAAGTTTTGGATGAAGGGGCAGAAACAGATGTTCAAATTCAAATTGACATTGCTGATTTTTCTTCATTATTAATGGGTGTGGTTAGTTTTAATACTCTTTATTATTCTGAATTAGCTAAAATTTCTAATCCTAAATATGTTGACATTCTTGATAATATATTCAAAAATGGAGTTAGTCCAGTAACAATTGAACAATTTTGACATATAAAAACGAGTAAGAAATAAAAAAGGGGTGTTGTTGAAGTGGAGGTTCCACTCTTTATTAAGAAAAATCTAATGATTTTCTAGGCTTAGTGGATAACAGGGAATCCTTTATCTTACAGATTGAGTTTTGTTCTATACTTTAGTCGCTGCGAGTCTGATATCGTCCTCTTTAACCGTTTTTCTGCCAGAATGATTTGCTATATCTACAGCATATTTAGCTATTTTTGAACCTCTATCAGTAATGGCTGCATTCAATGCAGCGATAGCATCAGCTGAAACGCGAAACGCTCCTGCGTCACGTATTAATTTTTCAACCCTAGCTCCCGCAAATCCAGATTTTTCACCACTAGCTTTTTTTGCGGGTGCTTTCTTAGGTGTTTCTGCTTTTGTGGTAACTTTCTTCTTTGCCATTCTTGATCACTTATTTCTATCATCTTACAATACATTATTACTATTACATCATTGATGCAATAATAATTCAGCTTAAACAGCTTTACCCTTTATAAAAGTTTGGAATTTTTGGCTCATTACTATTGGAATGCTAAAGCTTCAAACGTCATTATTCATAGACCTCATATAGATATCTTATCAATCCTTAATGTAGTACATTATCTTATTCATAAAGATCAATGATCCCTTTTTTTAAGTTTGAATTTACTGGACAATTTGACACATTATGATTTTTTTTCAAACATAAAAAATTAAAAAAATATGAAAAAAACACATATAATATTAAATCGTTTAATTAAAATTCTTAAAATTATTCGTGTTGATCATAACTGACAAATACGCTTTAGGAAAATATTTATTCATTCCATTTATCTTCCGAGAGGCCAATAAATGTCTCAGAATTTGAAATTATTAGAAAAAGAATTGCAAAAAATTAACCGTCAACTCGAGGAGGTCTCAGGACCTAAAGCACGTCAGAAATTAATAAATCGGAAACAAGCAATTAAAGATGAAATAAAAAAAATCAAGAAACGCCAATAAAAAGAGATTTTTAACATCATAAAAGGGCAAATGCTATCATTTAATTTAAAGAGAATGGTTACATGATTACATTAGCAAGCATATTAATCCCCATCATATTTGCTATTACTCTCTTACTTTTAATTTTTGAGCGTACTCATAAAACACTAGCTGCAATGTTTGGAGCTGGTCTTTCACTATTATTAGCAATTTCTCCAGGAAGTGGGGTGGATGGTAATGCAATCATTCCTGATATTGAGCACTTGCTTGAAATAGTTGAAATAGATTTATTATTAATAATTATTGGTATCACTCTGATGGTTGCAGTGGCCAGAAATACTGGTATATTCGATTATATAGCCATTGTTATCCTGAAAAAAAGCGGAAGTAATCCATATACCCTGTTGATTGCATTATCTCTTTTAACTATGATATTCTCAGCATTTCTTGATGCTTATATGGCTATATTATTAGTTGGATCAGTAACTTTAGTGGGTTGTGAAGCATTAGAAATAAATCCAAAACCTTATATTATTGCTGAAGCCATTTTTGGTAATTTAGGAGGGACTATGACGAGAATAGCTTCCCCTCCAAACCTTATAATTGGAGGTCATTTTGATATTGATTTCATCACCTTTTTATTATTAACTGCACCATTTGTTTTAATTTCAAGCATTATTACTTTATTCCTATGGAGTCATCTTTTTAGAAAAGAATTTGCTAAGGGAATTTCTAAATCAAATTATAAAGAAGTCTTATTAATCGATGAAAATGCTGTGATCCGTGATCCCCGTGGATTTAAAATAGCAGCTTTTATTCTAATCATCACTATTATTGGATTTGCTATCTCCTCTTTCTTACCGTTATACTTAGAGCTGGGGTATATTGCCATGGCAGGGGGTTTTTTAATGGTAGGTTTAGTCGGAGAGGATGTTGAACACGCACTAGAAAAAGTAGAATGGCCTATTGTATTTTTTCTTATTGGCCTTTTAATTATTGTTGGTATTGCTGAAAAGCTTGAATTATTAGAATTGCTTGCTACACCAATAGAATTTTTAATAGAAATAAATCAATTAGGTGGAATTATTGGCTTATCATGGATAAATGCACTGGCCTCTGCAGTATTAGATAATGTGCCTGTTGCTTCAATTATGACATCAATAATGGATACTCTAATAAAACATAATCAGGAATTATCATTTAATTCATTACTAGTAGCTGTTGTCATTGGTACAAACTTAGGAGGAAATATAACTCCTATAGGATCAGCTTCAACAGTACAGGCTATAACAATACTTAAACGATCTGAAAATCCTGAAGAAAGAGTATCATTCTTGGAATTTATGAAATTAGGTTCGTTTGTTACTTTTTTTCAACTTCTTCTTGGTTCAATTTATATTTTATTATTTTGGTTGTTAAAAATTTAATAGAGGATTAAATAATGGAAGATTTTGATAGCGCGTTGGATCGTTTTAAAAAGGTTTTTGATCATACAAGACTCCTTGCCCAGCCGAAGATAAATAATATTCTAATTGTTCTAGATGAGACTGAAGATCGGGAAGATTTTATTTTTGATTTTGTTCAAAGGTTAAATGACCGTTTAACGGGGAAAGTAAGCTTTATGTTTCTTTTAGCAGTTCGGAGTTATTTCATGGAGGCTGAAAAAGCCAATATTAAGGTCAAAACTCTTTCTGAGTTATTAGAGCGAGTTAAAACACGATTTCTAGGTGATGCTGATCTATTTGATGTTATATTCTTTCCAGATCAAGAAAAAACACCTTATGAACGTATCTCAGAAATTATTGAAAGGAGAAAAGTAGAATTAGTAATTATTCCCGTACCTTTCACATCAGGTTTTGTTGAGGAAGAGAAGCAAAGTAAATCGAGTCTAGGTGTAACAATTGACAAAGTTATTGAAAATGTTTTACTTAATCAGAATATCCCAATATTATTTGTTCGTAAAGATTTTGGAGAATCATTAAAACATATCAGTATTCTGGTACGAGAAACCACTTTTAGACAAGACATACTTGGATGGATTATTACTTTAAGTGATGAAAATGCTATGCTTGATGTATATGCAGCTGAATTACCAAAAAAGGAATTATCAAAATTAAATCTATTGATAGAAATCATACTAGAAAATCTTAAAGAGTTGTCTAGACCAATCAATATTGAAATAAAGCCTGGAGAGTACTCTTTGAATTATTTTTGCTCCCAGGAAATTGTTGAGGCTAATTCCCTAATTATGTTTCAATTATTGAGAGAATCACAAGAAGACTCAAAATCGATAATTTCAGCTCTTTGTAACCAAGTAAACAATACACTGATATTACCTCAAGAAAAAAATCCAAAATAAGATTATAAATTTTAAATCAAAAAACTGATGCTTCACATGGATCCAAATATATTATCAAAAAGAGTTAAGATCATTAAATTGTTAGTTAGCGAGAAAGATATTGCAGGAATGAATATTCTAAACTTTCTTTCGAAGGATCTCCAATTAAAAACAGAGATTATTAAAGAAGTGTCAATTTTTGCAGATTCTGAGATTAAATCATTAGAATTAAACACCCAAAGCTCAATAATCTTTTTGTCACGTCACTCAGCGAAAAGCTTACGTCCAAGTCTTACTGTTCACCCAATAGGTAATTTTTCTAAAGCAGAATTTGGTGGAAAGGATTCTACACTCGTTAGTTGTGATAGTTATCTCCTAAAACTACTATTTTTAAAGATTAATCAACTAATACATACTAATGAATATAACATATCTTACCAATATGAGAATAGTCTAGAGGTGACTCATCATGGTCCTTTCACCTCCCATTCTGTGGCATACATTGAGGTTGGTTCCTCCGAAGATCAATGGAACGATTTAGAAGCATGTCGTCTTATTGCAGATGTTATCAATCAATCTAACTTTAATGAACTTCAATCTGTTAACTGGACTTCATGTATTGGATTTGGTGGAAATCATTATTCAACCAAATTCACCAAGCAGATGTTAAATTCTGAATATGCATTTGGTCATATTTGTGCAAAGTATGCGATTCCATTCTTAAATAAAGAATTGGTTCAACAAATGATCCAAAAAACTTGGCCAACACCTCAAATTGCTATTTTTGATAAGAAGAGTATAAAAAGGAAACAAGAAATAAGAGCATGGCTACAGGACTTTAATATTGATATAATACAGGTTTAAAAATAATTTTGTGTTGTTTAATTACCATTAAATGAAGTTAGATTTAATTTAGAACTAATGATTTTTGATTAATTAAGACAACATATAATATCATAATTTCAAATCATATCTTAAGAGCAGATTGTAGAATTACAATTTAATCTAATTAGTAATCACTAAAATTTAGATCTAAATTTAAATTTATTTGAAGAATTTAAACTGTGAAACAAATTAAAGTCAAAAATTTGGTAAAAATTGGATTTGAATAAACCAATGTCACGAAAAGAGCAATATATCAATGATGAAGAAACTGAATCAGTTGATTTCATTCGTAAAATCGTTATCGAGGATCTAGAACGCAATAAAAACGAGGGAAGAGTTCACACCCGATTCCCCCCCGAACCAAATGGTTGGTTGCACATCGGGCATGCAAAGGCAATTCATTTAAATCACTCTATTGCTAAAGAATTTAATGGATTATTCAACCTTCGTTATGATGATACTGATCCTGAAAAAGAAAGCTCTGAATACGTAAACGCCATTCAGACTGATGTTAAATGGTTAGGGGCTGATTGGGAAGACAGACTCTATTTTGCTTCTAATTATTTTGAAAACCTATACGAATTTGCAGTAGAGTTAATTCGAGCAGGAAAAGCCTATGTTTGTGATTTGAGCGCTGAAGAAATTAAAAAACAAAGAGGTACATTAACTGAACCAGGAATTGAAAGTCCTTATCGAAATCGTTCAATTGAAGAAAATCTTAATCTCTTTAAACGTATGAAAGATGGGGAATTTGAGGATGGAACAAGAGTATTAAGAGCAAAAATTTCAATGAACTCCCCTAATGTATTAATGCGTGATCCAGTGATGTATCGTATAAAGAGGGTACCCCATTATCGAAGAGGAACTGATTGGATTATATATCCAACATATGACTGGACACATGGACAATCAGATGCTATTGAATGTATTACACACTCTCTTTGTTCTCTTGAATTTGAAAATCATAGACCTTTATATGATTGGTATATTGACCAATTAGTTGAATTAGGATTAATAAAATGCAGACCCCATCAAATTGAATTTTCCAGATTAAATATGACCTATACAGTTATGAGTAAAAGAAAATTATTACAATTGGTTGATAATAATCATGTGAATGGTTGGGATGATCCTAGAATGCCTACTATTGCTGGTTTAAGGAGAAGAGGGTTCCCTGCATCCGCCATAAGAAAATTTCTTGATCGTGTTGGTATAACTAAGCGATTAAACTTTGTTGATGTTGGTCTATTAGAGGCAGTTGTAAGAGAGGAGTTGGATAAAGAAACACCTCGAGTTATGGCAGTTCTTGATCCATTAAAAGTAATAATTGATAATTATCCAGTAGATCAAGAAGAATTCTTTGATGCTCCCAATCATCCCAAAGATGAGGCAATGGGAACACGAAAACTCCCATTCTCAAGAGAAATTCTGATTGAACGATCAGATTTTATGGAACATCCTTCTAAAAAGTTTTACCGTTTAAGCCCTAATAATGAGGTTCGCCTAAGATACGCTTATTATATTACATGCAATTCTATTGTTAAGGATAAAAATACTGGAAAAATAAAAGCACTACATTGTACTTACGACCCAAAAACTAGAGGAGGAGATTCTCCTGATGGACGGAAAGTAAGATCTACACTTCATTGGGTTTCTGATCCTCATGCAATTTCAGTAGAAATAAGATTGTACGATAGGCTCTTCAC
>NZ_CDLCQJ010000103.1:0-3793 GCF_975850365.1 Candidatus Hodarchaeum mangrovi
AAAACTTTCTTTAATTTAGCGATATCATATGTTTTTTTAGCTTTAGGAACTATCATATAAGTTGATTCTCCACAGAGATCAACAAAACGATAGCCTTCCTCCTTAATAGATTTACTTTCCTCATGAAAATCTGAACAGACAAGACACTTTGGATTTTTTCGAATAGGGATGAGATCAAAGCTCATTTGTCTTAAATCTATAATAAGCAAATTTCCATCTAAAATAGATGTGCCCGAGACTATTACATTAATACATTCATGTATCTGAATTCCTGTAGCAACAGAAAGTAAACTTGGATGTATACCGGTAATATCACAGCTCTCTAACTCATTATCATCAATTCCATGATAAAGGCAGGAAATACAAGCAGAAGAGTCCTTTAAATTAAATAAACTCATATTCGCGGAACGAGCACTTACTCCACAAAAAATATAAGGGATATTTTTGTCTCTAGATGCTTTTCCTACCATTCGGCGAGTTTCAAAATTATCTAAACCATCAATTACAATATCAATCCCTTCTAATAACTCATCAATATTATATTCATCAATATGACATGCATGAGGATCGATAATAAGATTAGGATTGACACTTAGCAACCGTTCAGCTGCAACCTCAACTTTTGCACGATCTAAGTCATATTTAGTATAAAGGGGAGTTCGATGAAGATTACTCTGTTCCACTAAATCCCGATCAACGATTCTTAAATACCCAATTCCCATCTCAGCTAGGAGTAAGCTAGAAAATGTGCCTAATCCTCCAATTCCGAGAACTAAAACTCGAGCATTTTTAATCCGTAACTGGCCTTCTTCACCAATATCAGATAGGACAATTTGTCTAGAATAACGCGTTTTTTCTTCAGTAGATAATTCTTGGTAATCCATAGAATAATGTAATTCTAAAATAATTTAAAAATTATTCAGTATAGAATAAAAATTAAGATATTTAATGACTTTATTACTTCTCTATCTCATTTTATTGAATCCCAAAATTGCTTGATATCATTCTTTGGATTAGTAGAAATTAGTTCTGAAGGGGAATTTTGATAATAGTATTCTGGAAAATAATCAGCATATTTTGGAGTGGAGAATCTCCTCCCAATAAAAACGATAATGCCACGATCATTTGAATCACGAATCAAACGTCCAGCAGCTTGAAAAGTTCTGGTGAGTCCTGGAAATTGATACGCGTAATTGAAACCGTTACCAAATCTCTCTTCATAGTATTGACGAATCAATTCTTGTTCAAAATTGTAAGAAGGTAGACTGGGACTAATGATAAATACTCCATCTAATAAACCAGGCAAATCAATACCTTCAGCGAAAATTCCTGCAGTAACACCGACGGCAATCATGTAAGGATTTTCCTCTATGAGTCGTAAAAATTCGAATCGTTCCTCTTCCTGCATATATTGGGCTTGTTTAATAATTTTAAAACCTGAATCTTCCTGAAGATATTTCGAGACTTCATCAGCATACTTAAATGAAGGAAAGAACACAAAATATTTACCTGGTTTAATCAAACAAAGATCCATTACAAGTTGCGCGATATGTTGGTACGAATGCTCTCTATTTTGATATCGTGTATCTATTTCTGGAATAATTAATACTTTTCTCCTTTCTGGAGGAAAAGGAGAAGGAAATTTTGCATAAATAGTCTTTTCAACAGGAAATCCAAGAAGGTCACGATAAAAAGGAAAAGGAGTGATTGTGGCAGAGATTGCTATAACTGATCTAAAAAACTTTTTAATACGTTGATTTAGAAAATATGAAGCATCTTTACAGAAAATCTTGATACTGCATTCGTTGGAACTATAAAGGATAGAAAATTCTTCTGCATCTTGTGCTAATAATGCAGTATTGACAAAATCACGAAAAAGATAATAAAAATCCAATAAAGGATCATCAGGCCAATGGAGTTCTTTATCCATAAGGAAATTAAGATATTCTCGCAGAATTTCTTCGAATTGAGTAAAATTTTTCTGGAAAGCAGGAATATCAATCCTCTTTAGAATGTGAATCGATACTCCAGTATCAATTTCAGCCTGTATGCGTCGGAAAATTCTTTCCAAATTAATGGGGATAGAATCAGGAAGAGGTATAGTAGGAATGCGTCTTCTTAATTTCCGAATTGCCTGTTTAAAATCAAGAACCTCTTTTTGTCCTAGGGAATGAGAATAATAATCTCGGCTACGATCTATTAAATTATGTGCTTCATCAATTATTAAATAGAATTGATCAATTTTTGAAGGAGGACGACTAAAATATCGTTGAAGAGAAATACTTGGATGAAAGACATAATTGTAATCCCCAAGGATGATATCAGCTTCTAATGAAATATCTAAAGCTAATTCAAATGGGCAGAAAGCATATGTATTCAATGCCTCTTCTTCAATTAATTCAGGATATATTACCCCTCTCTTTTGTACAAAAAATTGAATGTAATCCTTGGGGGGATTTTTAATATGATTATTTAAAAATGGACAATAATCTTCATGACAATAGTAAAACGAGTTTGTACACATTTTTTCTTTTGCTTTGAGAGTAACAGAAAGAAAATTTACCCCTTGATCATGAAAAATTTCAAGGGTTTTTTCTACAATAGTTTTCTGAGTTGTTTTTGCAGTAATAAAAAATAATTTTCCTTTTTTTTCAATAACTTCCCGTAGAAAAGGATAGATAGAAACTACTGTCTTTCCTAATCCACTTGGTGCTTCAATAATAAGATTTAATCGTTGAGTTATACATTCATGAATTTTCTGGATTATTTTTTCTTGAAATGGGCGAAAAGAAAAAGGAAATTCTAAATTTTCTAGAGATTTCACTTTTTGTTCATAAAGTTGAGCTTTTTCCTCTTCATAGCAAATTATTTGCTTTATTCGATCCTTTATGAACTCAGAGATATCTTCATAGGGAAATAAAATAATATATTGCTTATTATCATATCGATTAAGAGTAATTAAGGCCAGTTCGACGTTAGTGAGAAGTCCATCCTTTTGAAAAAACATCCAAGCATAACTTAATAATTGATTCTTATACACATAAAGTCGTGGATCCTCAGGAGAACCAGTAAAGTTCCTATAATTTATTGATTTAATTTCTTCGATTACTATTTTATCTGGAGTTCTATAAAGGGAATCAACTCGTCCCCTTAAAATAATTCGCCAATTATCAATTTCAAAACAATGTTTTATATAATATTCAATTTCATAAGCTTTTTCACTTTCAATTTTTTGTTGTTGAATCTGATGATGGTATTCTTTACCAGTTTCTGTGTTTCTTAAACTTAAATAACTCCTTCCTTGGGCTGATGTACCCAAAAAAGCAAGATCGCGAACACTTAACCGTAATTCTTTTTTTTCTCGATTAATACGGATTGTCAATGTAAAACACTCTGAATTTTGATTCGTACTTATATTCTTGGGAGACTAATAGTGTGATTTTTCACCCAGCTAGTAGTAGTATTAAAAATTCTTGTAAAATTTTGTAAATAGAGTATAAATACCATAACTCCTTTTAAATACCTAAAAATATCTAACTCGTCTAGAGAAATTCTTCTCATGACATTTTGCGGTATATTGTATTAGATGCCCTTTATAAAGCAAGGATGAGTCAGAGATCTTAAGCATCCACACACTATCCTATGAGCTTGAGAATTAGTCAAGCTTTGAATAGATATGGGTGAAATGTCTTTTAAGATAAAAAATGCCTATATAGGTGAAATAAAGTTATGAAAATGCGCTATTATATCCTTGGAATAATGGCCATGGGTATGTTGCTCTTTGGAGCATTTG
>NZ_CDLCQJ010000104.1:0-21265 GCF_975850365.1 Candidatus Hodarchaeum mangrovi
AAATCAAGATCAAGATTAAATATTTATAGAATGAAGATTTCACATTAATACCCCAGATTTAAATAATTATATTTGGATTATACTTTCTTTTGATATAAATATCATTTCTAATTATTCTTATGCAAAATATTTATCACTATTTGCTTTGCCCCATAAGCAACTCCTTCCGTCATTATCCATCCAGCTTTCCCTTTAAAACCGTCACCTACAAAATAGAGATTGGATATCTCAGTTGAATGATTAGGTAAATCGTGTCCTTGAACCGCAAAATTTACAGGCCATGTTTTATGAAAGGTATGGATACAAATTTCATTTTTTTCTTCTAGATCGGGAAAAGCCTGAAATATTTCTTCACGAGCTTTCTGTGTTTCCTTAACTATATTATCAGTATGAAAAACTTGATGGGTAATAAACATTGTCTTTCCATTAGGGGCTAGTCCTGAAGAATTTAATGTTGGTTCAACAGCTCCTTTCACGTAATCAAGAGTGGGAAATTGAGCAACTGTTGATCTTTTGAGCAAAGAGGCATCTGTCTGAAATATAAATCCTCCTCCGCGAGCAACAGGAGTACTGGGTAATCGAAAAGGAAGGTTACTCCTTTCTAATATTTTGTTAATTTGAGGATGTCCTAAATTAAGAATATATTGTTTTGCACAAAAATCAAATTCCTCGCCATTTCTTCGATCCACACATGCTACAGAAGAAATCTCCGAACCATCTATCTCTAACTTTATAAGTTCAGTATTGAGATTTAGATTTACATTATTTTTTTCACTATATTGAACTAAAGCATTTATAACTGTTTTACATCCACCTTGAGGTACCCCAGGTCTTCCTCGCTCATATAACCGCTTTAAGAACCTAAACATTTCTGCTGTAGGTATCTCACTAATATCCAGACTCAAAGCAAATCCTGTGATTGCATTAAAAAATTGGAAGATTTCAGGATCAGCATTATTTTCCTCTAAAAATTCATGAAAGGTGTTGGAAAACTGATCGGATTTTCGAGCTTTGAGAAGAAGCTTACGTATAACAAAGTAATATTGCTGAAATCTTGTTAAGGCTCTAAAAATCCCCCAAAAATGCTTATGCTTAATTAAATCTTTCTTCGGAGGCCAATACCAAGTTGTAAAGTATTCATTTTCAATGATAGGAACAGGGAGATTGAGCTCTCTTAAAAGTATTTGACCTAGGGGACCTTTCTTTCCATGAGGGATCATATGAACAGCCCCTGTAGGGATTTGAAAACCTTCATAATCCATCGCAGTAAAACGCCCTCCGAAGAAAGGTAGTCGTTCGGCAAGAAAGATTGATTTTTTTTCTTTAGAAAGAAGAGTGGAACACAAAAGTCCTCCTAAACCACCTCCAGCAATGAATAGATCATATTCCTTTGTCAATTGCTATTCCTCCCAATTAGATTTAATTGCGGATACGGGACAACTTCTGATACACTTTTTACATTTTATACACACATTTCGTGTGTATTTTGATACAGTTTCTACTATAAAGCAATTTACTGGGCAAAGCATTTCACAATAAGCACATCCAACACAAATATTTTCCATAATCTCTATAATTGCAAACACCTACTTACTTGGGAATATTTTTCACCTTTTGGAACAGCATATAAGTAAATTATTTTCTTTCTAGTTCTGATAATCGAAATCTTTAAGAGACCATTAAAAGATAATCATATGAAATTGCAATAACATTCCCTATTAGAATTGAGATTTCCTATAGAATAAGATATTTGGGTTTAAAAATGGCACCAAGAGCTTTAGTGATCGGAATTCCATTATTGTTAATCGGAATTACCTTATTTGGTCTTTTTGCGGTAGCAGGAATTGATATTACACCATTTAGTGGTACGACTGGGACTTTTCCTGAGATGGGTGTTCTGGGTCAGGTAAATGCTTTCGATACTAGTGATTTATTGATATTGAGTAACCCACCAACTCATCCATTTTATGTAGCAGTAAAAGTTCAATTTATTATTGATCCTGTCTCTACAATAGATTGTGATGTTTCCCTTTATTATCAGTCTTCAGGCGACACTCTGTATTTCATCCCAGGATCCCTAGAAACAATTATTTCTGAGACCTCTGGGGCATTAACCAAAGGTGTGATAACAACACAGATTCCCCCCTCTTCTGCAGCAAAGGGATATAAACTTTATTTACGAGTTAATAACAAAGAAGCTGGAGCAATAACAATAACACAAGCTCGACTCGACCTGCAATTCACACTCTTTTCACATGTCATACCTGTTCTTTTAACTCTTATTGGTGGAATAGTGAGTATTTTAGCTTTTATACGGGGTAAAAAAGGTCCAAGAAAAGCTGAAAGACCAGTCGCTACTGGTTGGGAACCAACACTACAATGGGGGACAGCAAGTGGAACAACAAAAGTGAAATCAAGTGCAAATAAACCAAAATTAGCTGTAAAATCAACAAAAATACCCAAAACAGAAAAGAAAGTTGTTAAAAAGACTGTACCAGCTGGAGGAGCCCAAACAGCTTGTAAATTCTGTGGAAAACAGGTTTCAGCAAGTGCATTCTTTTGTCCCCATTGTTATGGAAAATTACGATAATAGAACAATATGAGGAGGGTAAAATTATACTTTTTGTTTCGTCTTACCTGAAATTTAACTTATGCTATGGTTGAGGTCACACTTTTTTATTCACCTGTAAAAAGGAATGTTGTTTAGAAACAGAGGTAATCATGGTTATAATTAAAAGGTGAAAGTCAATGGGTATAAGAATAGGTGTTCTTACAGGTGGTGGTGATTGTCCTGGTCTTAATAGCGTTTTATATGGAATTTTATTGATGGCAAACGAAAAAACTGAAATAGCAGAAATCATTGGGATTGAGAAGGGATGGACTGGGTTTTTAACAAATAAGACAAGGAAGCTGGACATTTCATCTTTGGATGATCTCCATACAATTGGAGGTACTCTTCTCTACACTTCAAGAACAAATCCCTTTAAAGACATCATGAAGGAAAAAAATTTAGAAGAAAGAGAAAAAAAAATAAAAAAGATCGCTGAGGAGATGAGTCTTCAATTTGAAACACTTGGTATTGATGTATTAATTGCAATTGGAGGAGATGATACATTAGGCGTAGCTGAAGCTATGTATAAATATACAAAATCAAAAGTCATAGGTGTACCCAAGACAATAGACAATGACCTTGCAAGCACAGATTATACTTTCGGATTCTGGTCTGCAGTTCAACTTGCTTCAAATTCTATGGATAATATAACTACAACTGCTCGATCTCATCAAAGAATTTTTGTGATTCAAGTTATGGGTAGAGATGCTGGATGGTTAACCCTTGTTAGTGGCATTTCAACTGGTGCAGATATAATTCTTATTCCTGAAAGACCATTCGACTTTGAAAATGAGATTATTAATGTTCTTAAAGAACGAGTAAAAGCTGGAAGAAAATACCACATTATTGCTTGCAGTGAAGGTGCTATTCCAACATTTGAATCCCTTAAAAGAGATTTTAAAACACTAACCCAAGATTTAATAGAAAAATTACCAAAAGATGATTTCGGAAATCCTCTTTTGTCAAAACTGAACATGTCACAAATTATTGTTGAAGAATTAAACCTTAGAAAAGATTTAAAGGAATTTTTTAATTCAAACGATGTAGAATATGATATTCGTGATGTTGTTTTAGGTCATACGATGAGAGCTGGAACCCCCAATTCATTCGATCGTATTCTTGGACTTAGATTAGGTGTTCATGCTGTTAAACTCGCTATTGAAGGAAAATTTGGATTTATGACATGCCTTCATGGAGATAAGATTGATATAGTTCCACTTTCTAAAGGAACACAAAAGAAAATTGTTCCAAAAGATTCAGATCTAATTGAACTTTGTGATCTTATAACTCGTGTAAAATACCACAAGAACCATTAACATCAAAACTGGAGGGATAGTTCCTAATGTTACTTAGGTTAATTTCTCTTTATCAGCTTTTCTTAGCTTAAAAACCGAAATAATTACTATAGTTAATACTAATGTTGGAGAATCATAAATAATAAATTTAACTTGAGTCGTGGTTTGGGTAGAAAAAGTAGTGGTTGAGATGTTATAATTAGTATATGGAACTTCTTCTAACGCCTTACAAGCATTCAACAGACCATAACCAAAAATTGGATCCTTTCCCACTTCTCCTAAGTCAGTAGAAGTATTATGTAGTATTTCTCTTATTTTATCAGTTGATAAATCTTTGTTTAAAGATTTCATTAATCCAATAGTTCCAGAAACTAAAGGAGCAGCAAATGAGGTTCCTGACCCTATTCTAAGAGACAAAGTGCCTGGTTCAATAGAATAAACATCAGCTCCTGGAGCACAAATTTCATTTTGATCACCAGGTGAGGAAAATGAGGCAATGGATTGAGATTGAGTCGTTGCTGATACTGCAATGACTTCAGAATAATTTCCTGGATAAGTAACATGATCTTGATTATTTCCTGTTACACTTACTATTGTTACCCCTTGCTCATAGGCTGATTTAAGAGAATTATAAAAATCAGAAGGTGGAATGCCATTTGCTTGAATAGACATATGAATGATGTCAGCTCCATTCTCTACAGCATAATTTACTGCTTCAGTAAACATTCCCCAGTCAGATCCTGAAAATGAGTTTGAATCATCTAAAAAGCGGATGTTCATAATTTTTATCCCAGGAGCTATTCCAACCATTAAATGACCATCATCATCTGCAACTATCAATCCTGCAACAAATGTGCCATGTTCATGACCTGGAGACGGATCATTATCTCCATCACGGAAATCCCAACCTGAAACATCATCTATATATCCATTACTATCATCGTCCTTACCATTTCCCGAGAGCTCATCCTTATTAATCCAACTTTGGTTGACTAAATCAGGATGAGTGAAATCTATTCCACTATCGATTATTGCAATTGTAATATCAGAGCTTCCTTGCGTAAAATTCCAAGCCTCTTCAGTATTAACGTTTATTAAATTCCATTGTGTAGAAGGATTAATAAATCCATTAACAATTAAATATGGTCTTTTCAACGAAAAAAAAATTACTAGGAAGAAAAAACAGAAGAAAAATTTCCCGAAAAATCGTTTCAATCAAATTACTTCCAAGTTTATTTCAATATTTAATAAGGAGGCTTCACGTTTAAGCACTTCCAATCCGATTTTGGGTTGTCTTAAATAAAATTCAATTTGCCAATAATTATTATGAAATATTTCATCAGTAATCGACGTAAAATTATAAAAAAAAGCTCGAAATTTTGAATTTGGAGGATATTTACAACGATACTTGATTTGAGGCTTGAATTCGTTAAACACTTCAAATAATGGATTTATGTTCGTTAATGCCGATATTGGAATTGTTCTTAATTCTGGAAACTTTTCTGTTAACGCAGTTACTCTTAAATCAACCTCATACTTATCTAATAAATCAATTTTGTTTAAAATAATCAGCTGATGATTTTGAAGATTCAAGTTACTGATTGTTTGAACAGTTATCTCTGCTTTTTGGAGCACTAAGGGTAAAGGATCACTAGCATCGATAATCAAAAGAACAATATCAGCAGCGACGCTTTCTTCCAAAGTTGAACGAAATGAATCGATTAAAAATGTTGGTAAATCTTCAATAAATCCCACTGTATCTGTTACAAAGACTTTCATGTCATCGAGCTGAAAACTTCTGACTTTTGTATCCAAAGTTTCAAATAATCTGGAACTTACTTGGGAAGCTTCTTGTTGGATTAATGTATTCAATAAAGTAGACTTTCCAGCTGAAGTGTAACCAACAAGACTAATGTATAAACTTTCATGATAACGTCTTTTCCGGAAAGATCGTTTATAATCTCGCTGCTTTTTAATTTTATTTAACTTTTCGCGAATTCTGGACTCATTTTTTGTCATAATTGCTTCTAAAACGTTTAAAGGAGTCTCTCCTGTTCCCCAAAATCCTGAACGTTCCGTATGCCATGCACCCTCGATCCCAAGTTGGTGTAGTAACCGTACTTTTTCACGGGGTTGTTGGTACATTAATTGTGCTAGTTTTATCTGAAGCTGAGATTCCTCAGTCATAGCACGAGATTGAAATATTTCTAAAACCAACTCGAATTTATCAATAATTTCCCTATTAAAAAAATTTTCAAGATTAATGTGTTGTTTAGCTGATAAATGTCCCCCAATAATTACTGGTATGGATTCTGGATAGTTAGCTAATATAACTCTGACTTCTTCAAGATAAGATCTGTTAAAAAAGAGATTTGATTCATTAGAAGGGAGTTTAAAATCTTTGGAAACTAAATACTTCGCTGAATGTATTAATTGTTTCATTTCTTCATTCAAGAATCTTTGGCGATTCCCTTCACCACTTAGAAATATAGCAATACATTCTCGTGATGTTACCAATGTGTGATCTGTCGCTAATTCATGCACAATCAAACCTCAACATTAGATAATCGAATCTTCTGCTTACTAGTGCTACTCTTTATTTTCTTTTTAAAAATTTGGAAATTAACGTAAGAGCATGAAATATTGAACCATCATATATTATGTACGATTTAAAATTCGTTAATGTCATTATATATGCCAAAAAACACCGTATCTCGAAAAAGAATGTTTAAATAAAGCCATAACTATTGTGAAGATGGCAAGAGAATGGGTTAAAGAACAATGAGCGCCTCTGAAGAGAAGAATCCAAGACGTAAGAAATTAATTCAACCACAAGAAGTAATAGTTTGGTATATTTTGCCTGCAATCAGACGAGAAATTACAAATATTCTTATTAATGAATATCAAATGGCTCAAAAGGACATTGCAAAACGTTTTGGTCTTACTGAACCAGCAATTACTCAATATAAATACAGTAAACGAGGTGCAATTGATTTTAATCCAAAAGTTCAAGAAAAAATTAAAGAGGCTGCGTTGAAAGTTAAAAATGCTGATCCTGATGATGAGAGTTTTGCACCAAGAGAAGTTCAACGAATCCTGAAATTTATACAGAATGGGGGCTATCTCTGTGAATTTCACAAAAAGTATGGTCTTGTTCATGAAAATTGTGGAATTTGTAATGCTAAATAAATGGAGAAAATTTCGTTTCTAATCCTATATTCCTATAATTCTCTATTTTTAAACTAGTGTATAATAGACAGCATAAAATTTTTTGAAGTAGATTCTAAATTCCATTAATCTGTAGCCTTGATCTAGTCTAGCAAATAAGGTGAATTTAATGGATGATAAAATCTCGCAGAGCCAAGTGATTGTAGTACCTCATACACACTGGGATAGAGAATGGTACTTGCCTTTTCAAGTTTTTAGAAACCGTATTGTCCACCTGGTTGACTATCTCTTGAAGATATTTGAGACTCAACCTGAATATTACTTTATGCTTGATGGCCAAACTATAATAATAAAAGATTATTTAGAATTGAGGCCGAAAAATTCCGAAAAATTATTTAGCTTAATTAAATCTGGTCAAATTGATGTTGGTCCCCTATTTATTCTTCCAGATGAATGGTTAGTCTCTGGTGAAAGTATTATACGAAATTATGAGTATAGCTTTCAATTAGGAAAGAAATATAATATTCCAATCATGTCGATAGCTTATTTGCCTGATATGTTTGGTCATTCACAAGCAATTCCACAAATTCTTTATGATACTACTAATATTAGAACAGCAGTTCTATGGAGAGGTGTTGGAGCTGAAATTTCTATGGTACCATTCATATGGAAAACAAGTTCAGAGAGTCAGGCATCTATTTTCACCATATATCTACCTCAGGGATATGGAAATGCATCACGACTTCCTGAAGACAAAGAAAATCTAAAAAAAGCGATTCAAGAAAAACTATTACTACTAAAACCGTATTCTCCAGTTCCAATTTATCTTCTCATGAATGGTACAGACCATACTTTTCCCCAACCTAAACTTCAAAAATTATTGAATGAATTGTCTGATAATTTTCAAGTAATCAAGATTGGTACGATAGCTGAATTTATTGAGCTTCTCAGAAAAGGACTTGTCGAAGAAGATATACAAATATATCATTATTTTGGAGAATTTAGATCATCACTCCGAGCACCTCTCTTACAAGATACATATAGTAGTAGAATGTGGATAAAACAATTATCACAAAAGATTAATGATTTATTAGTTCATTATGCAGAACCCCTAAATACCTATCTTAATGAATTAACCCAAGATTATCCCTCAGATACTTTTTTAACAGCTTGGAAGTGGTATTTAGAGAACCAACCACATGATTCAATCTGCGGATGTTCAATAGATCAGGTTCACAAGGAGATGAAAACACGGTTCGATTGGAGTAAACAAATTGGAGAGAATCTGATTGAGGACTTCTATGACAAATTGACTGTATTCGTTCAAAAAATTGATAATAGAACTCAATTAACTCATGGGAATACTTTAATCGTATTTAATCCAACAAATATGAGAGATGAGATGATAATAGAAACTTCTTTTCCTAAAGATTTCGCTGTTACTTATGTTGAAGCTCAAAATGGCAATAAATATCCAGTTCAACAAGTTTTTGAGCAAGAAGACATTCTATTTCAATCTAATGTTAATACTATAATTTTTAAATCATTATTATCGAAAGTAAGTAGTGGGAAAGTCTATAATTACTATATAAATGATGTGGCTACTTTTACCAAGGATCCTCAAACTTTACAGATAATAGTCAAGTGCAGCGAAGTGAAAATATATAATAATCTAGAAGAAAAGTATGGATTTATCAAAGATATATTAAAAGAGAATCAATATAAGAGATTTCACATTTTAGTAATAAAAGGAGGGGCTAATAAGCTAATTTTTACCGCACCCTTGAAACCATGGGCATTTACAGTATTTACTGCAATGTCCTTTAAGGAGAAATTAAATAATTCTTCAGAGTTTATTGTGACGAATAAGAACGTTGAAAATAAATTCTATAAATTAGAAATCAAGAAAAATGGATCATTTGATTTATATGACAAACAAACAGATATTTTATTCCAAAATCTTCATCAATTTGAAGATTGGGGGGATAAAGGTGATGAATATACATTTGGAAGAATAGGTCCAGTAATAAATACAATATCTATTGAAAAGAAAAGCATCACACAAACAGGTAATGTGTTTGCTGAAATTTTATTATCAGGATCAATGTTACTTCCTAAAGAGCTCTCTAAAACTAGGGATAAAAGACAAGATAAAGTAAAAATACCTCTCAAAATTGTATTAAGAATTTATAAGAATTTACCAAGAATTGATTTCGAAACTACCCTAACAAATGTTGCTAAAGATCATAGACTTAGAATAAACTTTCTTTTACCATTCAAATCTGATAATACATTAACAAGTACTCATTTTGGCGTAGTTAAGAGAAAAACGATACTCCCTGATTCAAAAGAATATATTGAGAAGCCTTCTGGTATACAACCTCAAAAGAGATTTATTAGAATTGAAAACCCGTATGGTATAGAAGCTTTGACATTAGTCAATGATGGTTTACCTGAAGTTGAATTAATTGACCAAAAAATACTTTCTCTAACTTTACTACGAGCAATTGGCTATCTTTCAAGAGATGATTTTGAAGAGAGACCTCTACATGCAGGACCTTTTCTGGAAACAAAAGAGGCCCAAGAACAAAAAACATATACCTTTCAATACTCTTTAATCGTACACCCAAAAACATTCCCACTTTCTTGGAGTGCTGATCAAGCAGAAAGTGCTACATTAGCTCCTTGGGTGCGATCTGTTAATTCGGCTGTCCAAAGCATTGAAAAATTAAATCCTCTTTGTGAAATTCATGATAATGATATTCGGTTCTCTTCAATTAGAGTGAGGAATAAAACACCCTTAATTACTCTGTTTAACTTAACAAATGAAAAAAAATCAGTAAAAGCAATTTTTCCAATGTATTATAAAAATCTAATCCAAACAACGGTTGAAGAAGTTCAAAAAGAGAAATTTAAGCTTGAATCTGGTCAAATAACCTTAGAATTTTTTCCACATGAAATAAAAATGCTTGAACTCTTAAAATAATACCCTTTTCATTTTTCCTTTAACAAAGGATAATTTTTTTTATTAGTAATTATATTTAAGCAAGATTTGAATTAAGAATTGGTAATAAGAGTTTATTATATTTTTATTTATATACCTAAATAATACCTATATATTTTACATATATCTAGATAATGTGTTCTGAAAAAGATTTATAAATATTCAAGTTTTGGTTAGTTTTAACTTTATAAAATTAAAACCCTGGACTACTTACAATGAAAATTTAGTGGAGAGACATTAAATGCTTAGTGAGAAATGTAGTGAATGTGGTAGCAATTCTATACTGTACGATGATATGAGAGGAGAGCTAATATGTGAAGATTGTGGTTTAGTAGCTAATAGCATAATTTTCAGTCGTGAACCAGAGTGGCGAGCCTATAACGCAGAGGAAGAAAAGTCAAAGATTCGAGTAGGTTTACCTGTAACTGCATTAAATAATCGTGAAATGAGAACTGTGATCGGAGGAAATACAAAAGACTCTTATGGTAAAACATTGGATAATACTACTCAGGCGAAATTTGCTCGTTTATCGCAGATGGATGAACGGATTCAAGATAGAACCACACGGAATCTAAAAAGTGCTTTAGTTGAACTGAAAAGGATAAAATCTCACCTAAATATTGCTGATGATGTTGCTGAAACAGCTGTTTTATTTTATAAGAAGGCATTAAAACAAGATCTAATAAAAGGACGTTCTGTCATTGGAATGATGAGTGCAGCAACATATCTTGCATGCCGAAAAAAAGGCACATCAATCACACTGAAAGATACTGCTGAAGTAGCAAATATTAGCTCAAAAGAACTTGGGAGATGTATAAGAATTTATCTTCAAAATGTGAATATGAATAAAGAAACATCTCCAGATCCAACTACACTAATAAATCGTCTCGGAGAAAATCTTGGATTAACTATGTACACACAGAAAATCGCTATTGACATTCTCATAGAGGCTAAAGAGAAAAAGTTAACAATTGGAAAGATACCAATGTCTTTAGCAGCTGCAGCAATCTATATTGCATCCATACAAACTGGAGAAAGAAGAACACAGCAACAAATTGCTGAACCAGCAAAAACAACACCAGTCACAATTCGTAACCGATTTAAGGAGCTTGCCAAAGGATTAGGCTTAAAAAATTTTGAAGTAAAACGTGGAGCAGCAGCAAAGCCAGTAATAATTGAAAATCCAACCCAATGGGTTAGAAAAAAACGAAAAGCTGCTAGAAATGATTAGATCCTTTCTTCTTTTTTATCAATTCTTGTATATCTTGTATGAAAAACTGTGCATCATTAATAAAATCCTTTATATTAATAATTAAAAGCGAACGTAAGCCAAAATGACCATAAGCTATCTTAAGTGTGTCAATTGCTCTTCTTAAGCGTCTAGAACACTCAAAAGCAGGATTTATTTTGAACGTTTCCTCTAAAAAAATTAAATCATTCACTCGTTGTTCATAAGCTTCTATCGGAAGGAAGAAACTCGATTCTTCAATATAACCTTGGAATCTTGCTTCAGGGAAATCTCTATAGTGTGTTAATAAGTTATCAGTTGCAATTATCATACTAATGACAATAGTTTTTAATGCAAACAGCTTATGCATCGTGTTTGTAGCATTGACATATGTACGAATAGATAAGTTGAGATAATCCCAAGCATCATCAACAATATCTACCAATAGTAAAATCCCAGATCGATCTTTTTCTGTGTAGGTAATTTGTATGAATTTAGTTTTTAAGGATGTTCAAAACTTTATCTTTCTAGAAACTTATTCTCCTAAAATTGTAACCATGAGATTTCTATTTCGAGATTTTATATCTAGTTCGATAAATGCTATTTGTTGCCATGTTCCATGAACGATCCGTCCATTTTCAATAGGAAGAGTTAAGGAAGGACCAAGTAAAGAAGCTCTAACATGTGAATGTCCATTTTTATCATGCCACGTCTGTTCATGAGCATAATTAATTTTTTTAGGTATAATTCGCTCCAAAAAGTTAGGAATATCCTTTAAAAGTCCAGGTTCATATTCTAATGTTATAATCGATCCTGTTGATCCGGCATTGAATACATTTAAGATTCCTGTTGATATGCCAGATTCCATCACGAGTTTTTCCAAATTTGGAGTAATATTGATGATATCATTTTCGTTTGTCTTTAGTAAAGGCAATTTTGTCTGTATAACACTCATTTTTCCATCAAATTATATGGATTTTAATAAAGTCTTAATTTTTACTAATTAAAAAAATCTCCTAACGAGCTAAATGGACTAAGATTTGACCTTTTAGTACATTTCCTATTACATCTACAATCATAAAAGTAATCAGATATTTGTCTAGGGTGTGATATTTATGATGTGATTTTAATTTAGGGACTTGAATTATCTTTTTACCTCTGAATTCCCGCCAAGATAAAAAAGAATAATCATTAAACTTATTTTTTGAATACCAGTCGACACTCCAGTAATCAACTAATGAATTAAATTCTAAATTTGGTTGAATATCATTATCCAACAGATTTAGCTGAAAGTCCTTTAAAGTAAGATTAACCTCTGTTGTTTTGATTTCTACATAGAAAATTGCCTTTATGTGAACAGGTTTCCTATTATACTCTCCCTCAAAAGAAAATTCAATAGAATCAGAAGGTAGAACTACTTTAGAACATTTTAATGGTGTTTTGACATCATTCTTATTTGTTAAATACAATAAATTAAACGGGGAAAAATTAGAATTTTTAAAAATTCGCTTTTTGATTTCTTGAATTGAATACGAACTTATATCAGCTCCTATCCACCCTCTTTTCATCTTTTCTGCTACTGCAAGAGTTGTTCCTGATCCTGCAAAAAAATCTCCTATAAAATCCTTTTCAGAGGTTGAAATTTCTAGAATCCTTCTTAATAACACTTCAGAGTTTTCTGTAGGGTACCACGTTTTCTTTACTTTTTCATAACCTGCAATATCAACCCAAATATTATCATTTGGGTATTCAATCTCAGCAAAATCTTGGAATTTACGTTTTTTCTTATTAATTTTAATTAAATTTAATTTCGAATCCTTTGAAACACGATAAACATAAATACTATCTGAATGAACAATTAAATGCTTTTGATGATATGCCTGTTTGTTTGAAAGATTCTTCTTCATCCGACGGACAATTAATTCGACAACGAAATTTTTTTGGCCAAAAACCATATCCAATAATTCTTGCGCATAATGACCAAAATGATAATCAAATCTTACGAAAATAAATCCATCATCACAAAGAAGATGTTTCATTATTCTAATCCGAAAATAAAACCAATTTCGAAAAAAATCTATCGCATTAAATGATGGAGGAGTATTTTTGTAAGCTATTTCTTCAAAGAATTGTTCTGAATGATTCTTAGATCCCTTAAGTGGAATTATTATTTTTTCTGGAACTCCAGTAAAGAAAGGAGGATCAATATAAATCGCTTTTAACCGTTTTTCCCATTCTTTACGGAGTAAATGACATGAATGGAGATTATCACCACTGATTAAGAAATTTTCAATAGTATTATTGAAAATAAAACGTGAATCAGGAGAGAATCTTTCAGTATGAACCAATTTATATTCAGGATCGTGAATTGAATCTTTTTTTTGTTTAAAAAAAGAAAGAGATGATCTAAAAGGGATTTTTCGCTCGCAAAAATTCTTATCAGATACTTTAAAGTATTTTAATGCTGAACTCTGAGGAAAAATTGATATCAAATGCCCTATTCTTTCATTAGAAGGTTGAATTCCAATCCAAATTAACCTATGAGAGTTGCATATATCTTGATATAACGAAGGGTTTGGTGAAATTAAAATGAACTGATCTTGAGCTTCATTATACATCTCAATTAACCGATTTAAGACCTTTTTTGAGAGGACCAATGATCCATTAGAGAATGAATAACTTTCCAGGTCTAACCAATTTGTATCAATAATTTGTCCTTTTTTCTCTGTAACCCAGTATTCAGGTGATCCTTTACTATTCAATCTAATTTTTTTCTCTTTACATAATTCTAAAATCCTTTTTTGATTTAATTTCCAATGCGTTCCTGTAGGAGGAGTTAAAATCATATGTTTCCCAGCAATTATGAAAGATTTTGGTTTTCCCTGCCCCTTAGAAACGAAAGAATGCCAATAGCCTCCACTACTTTTTGTATTATATATCGGCTTTAAAGGATAAGGGAATTCCTTTGAATAAAGAAGAATATAATTAGTTCGTTCGAAAATTTCTGTAGTAGATCCATAAAAAACCTTAAATGGACTATCAATTATAATTTCGTTGATAAAATTTTCAATTCCAAAGATTTCATCTAAAAGAATTTTTATTTTTGATTTAACACTGCCATTAAGAGCAATAGCAAGGATTCCTTTATCAGATAGCAATTCGTATGTACTTTTAAATGATAAGTATATTTCATCCATGAACCCTTGAAACTTTTTTGATTCTAATTTTATTAAAAATTGTTTAACATCTCTTAAACTTAAATTAGAATATTTTTCACGTAAAATGGGATTAGCTCTAAAGAAATAAAACGAAATATCTTGAAAAATATAATTAAATCTCTTTTTACTTGAAATTAACTGATTTAATACCTCTTCACGATTTCCTATTAGGATTGTTTGAGTTTCAATATTAGATAGTGATCCCTTATATTCACGGAGCTCATCAAACGTTCCAGTTGACTTTTCCATTGGAATTAACCCATTATATAAGTATCCATTTTCAATTACATATAGGAATCTTAATTTTATCCCTTAAATGACAAAGCAACCCAGAAATTAAATAATAAGCGGAGATTTCCAGAAGAACGAAAAAGATACTCAAGATCTTTTGGAGAGATTTTGTCTTGATTCTTACGTAATTTATCTAATAATTCACCAATAGTAGGCAATTTCATCTCATAGTCAGCTTCAATTGCTTTAACAGACTTACTAGGATTTAAATTGTTGTCTAGTAACTCTAAACCATTAGAATTTTGATCTATCATCAATAATGTTCTTATAATACCTTCTTTTTCTTCACCTTCGGAAATTCGATTATGGGTTCCTCTCCATTTAGTTTTTTTCCCAACACCTCTTTCACCACCTCCTGGTAATAAAATCATATTTGATCCTGTTATTCTCCACCTAGCAGAATCGCATCCATCAACTAAATATTGAAGATCTTGCATTAAGCTTGGAGCTCCAACGCCTAAAGCCCAAATTTTGGTATTTTTTAAATTTTTTTCGGAGAAAAAATCTCTAATTTCTTCAATAATGGGAAAAAGCTTATTTCCATGTCCACCACCACTTCGCATTAAAGGTACTAATCTTCCGATAAAAATCCACCTTAAATTTGATTCAATATCAGTTATTGAATTAATTAAATCTAATTGATTATAAGGAAGGACTGGATATACTTCTAATGAGTGTAGTTTGTTATAATTCGAGATTATTTTATCATCAGGATAATCTAATGTGATTTTGAATATGTTTGGATCTTGATTATTTAGTTCAATATATAAACCTTTTAAATCTTCTAATTCTATTGTGATTTTATTTTTCCGATTTAACGCGGAAAAAGCTCCAGAATCACAAATTAATAATCCATCCCAATCTAGGATTTCTCTAATTCCCTTTTTTTCTAATTGTTTAAACGCACGAGGACTAGTTAAGAAGTCAATAGCAGAAACCATAAGGGCATCTGGCTTTATAGTCCAGTCAAAAATCCATGGTTTAAACCGTGAAAAAATTGGTGTTCCCATAGCAAAAATCAATTGAATTCCCTTAATACCATTTGCTTACTATTAGGATTTTTGAAATATTTTTCTAAAAATCTTACTAACTTTTGTTGTCCAACTCCTAGTCCACCCATTGAATCTATTTCAATAGTGGTCGGAAT
This sequence comes from Candidatus Hodarchaeum mangrovi, assembly GCF_975850365.1. Taxonomy (NCBI): domain Archaea; kingdom Promethearchaeati; phylum Candidatus Hodarchaeota; class Candidatus Hodarchaeia; order Candidatus Hodarchaeales; family Candidatus Hodarchaeaceae; genus Candidatus Hodarchaeum; species Candidatus Hodarchaeum mangrovi. Next base: position 15,963 of record NZ_CDLCQJ010000104.1, read on the forward strand.
GAAGTCTTGAATCCCCTCAACACTCAATAAATATACTTTTCCCATGAGAATATAAATCAAATCAAAATATTCTTTCTTATTCCACTCTTGAACGGATGAAATGACACTTAAACGATGTTTCTGTGCAATTTTGGGTGTCATTTTTAAATCATAATATTCAATTAAATCAAAACTATGAAGAAATCCATATTTTGCTGATATTATTCCCAGAAATAGATTTTCAGGCCAGTATGGTAATCTTTTTCGTAAGACCTGATACATTGGTCCTAAATAAGCATCAATCGCTTTCACGGGTTTAACTTTGAGATCTGGGTTCTTTTTCTTACCACAAGACAATATTAAGAGAATTTTTGAGTCTTTCAAAGTATGTATCAACTCTTAAAAACAACTAAAAAGGATGAAATATTACTCTGTATAATTGGATTCTTTATCATGATTTTATATTTAGGGATTGTGCCTGGTTTCTTCCCTCACATTGAAGAGGCATTGATCTTAAAAAAGATGAAAGAAATAAACGCAGGATTGATGTTTTCTTATTGGACATTTCGAAAATTCATACCTAAGATTATATCTAAAGGAATACATGATTTTTTTTCATATGAAGGACCGATCATGATTGACTCAGGAGCTTACAGTGCTTTCAATATGGGCATTTCTATTTCCTGTGAGGATTATGCAAATTTTCTAAAGAAAATTGACTTAAAATTAAAAGATAAAATTGTTAATCTTGACCTGATAGGAGATTATCAAAAATCATTTTCCAATTGGAAATATCTTTCCAAAATGATAGATACTTCTATCATCCCAGTCATTCATTTTCCAGAAATAAATTCTAATTATCCGAATTGTAAAATTATTGGATTAGGAGGTATGGTTCCATCCTTAAAAATAAATCAACCTGGAAGTATTTATAATGTAGGAAAATGGGTCGTATTAATTAGCTCCAAAAATCCTGGTAAAGAATATCATGGATTTGGAATAGGAAGTCCATTTAATCAAATCATTTTTTGGAATTATTTATCCTCTTTAGATTGGATTGGTTGGCGAAGAAATGCTGCAGTATGTGAATGTTATACCCCTGAAGGGTCAAAAACTGTAACAGAGGCAAGAAAAAAACCAACCAAAAGATCTTCATTAAGTCAATCCTTATTCGATCAATATAAACCACCTTTTATTGAAAGCTTCAATTTACTTAGCTTACCAGGAACAAAAGGGTGGAAATACAGAGCATTATGGAATGTTTGGTGGTTTTTAAATTGTCAGAATTGGCAAGTAGTAATAGATCAGTCCAAATATGTAAGAAGCATGAAAGAAAGAATGAGAAAGATAATTTCTAATACAAATAATAAATTTTTAAGGAATACACAAAATTATTCCTAGTGTTTATTTTGGAGAAAGAAAATTGGAAATTCTAGATCAAATTGTTGAAATAATAAAAAAGTCTAAATATCTAGTCATTTTCACAGGAGCGGGTATTTCAACTGAATCAGGATTACCAGATTATAGAGGTCCAGAAGGGGTATGGACATTACGAGCTAAAGGATTAAAGCCAAAAATGCCCGATAAGCCATATTCAGCGATTAATCCTAACGTGGGGCATTATGTTTTAGTTCGTTTATACAAGCATGGGTTTCTAAAATATTTGATTTCTCAAAATGTTGACAACCTGCATATAAAATCAGGTATTCCAGAAAAAATTATTGCAGAACTTCATGGAAATTCTAATAAGATGAAGTGTTTAATCTGTGATAAAGGATTCACAAAGAATGAAATTGGGTGGAATGATGCGATCCACGGGAGGGGTTATCGCACACAAAAACCGTTAGAAAATCAACCAAAATGCTCTTCTTGCTCTGGTAGATTAATTTCGTCAGTTGTGAACTTTAATGACCCAATGCCTGAAAAAGAAATGGCTGAAGCGGAAATAAATTCTAAACGTGCAGATGTTATGATTGTAATAGGATCTACTTTAAGTGTTTTCCCAGCAGCTAATTTTCCAATCATTGCTAAAAATAATGGAGCAATTTTAATTATCATTAATTTGGGACCAACAGAATTAGATCATCTCGCAGATTTTCGAGTTTCTGGAAAATCTGGTGAAGTCTTATCTAATATATTAAAGAGATTAGAACAGCAATTAGACCTTGAAAGCTAGTATAAATATTTCGGAAGACTCATTCATTTAATGTACAAATTAAAAAAGGGTTTAAGAAACATCTATTTGAGTTAAAAATTATTTGAAATGCTAAATAATTGGGTAATCAAAAAAATAATCCTCTATTAACGATTGAATTATAAAATCAGTCAAGACTTTTTTATATACCTCTAAAATTCTTGAATAATTGAACTTTCGAAGGCTAGAATATTTCTTTAGATTAATTTCATTTCCGATTTTAAAATTATAATACATCCTTTCCCATTCATCAAATTGAATTGGTTTTATCAATAATCTTAATTTATCAGATAGAAATACAGATCTGTTTTTTCCTTTTATTTGATATAATTCATTGATCAGAGCACCAATTAATTTTTCCTCGAAATATGTTTGAATGGGAATTCCTAATTCTAAGGCGGACTTTTCCTCTGTAAGGAATATTAGATATTCAGCGAGTTGTGCGAAAAGGATGCTGTACTTTAGAAAATCTTTGTGAATAGGAAAGAACTCAAGAGGTTCCCCAAAAAATTCGAGTTGATTTCCCTTTTTTTTACCCATCCAATAAAACCAAAAATAGGCCAACTGGGAGTTAAGAATTAATGATAACCCTTTAAGTAATCTTGAACCTTCAGATAAACTCATTGATGATATAAAATAAACGTCCTGAGCAGCAAACCATGGATATGAATTATACGCAAATGAATTAATCATCCTTCTCTGAGGTGTAATAATTTTTGGGGATAAAAAAATATCAATTTTTCGAGGTCTATTGAGATAAGGAAATTTATCTAATGAGCGTTGAAGGACAGATTCAAAGGTGTCCAAATGTCTTTTTATATTAGGAAGTGATTCAATATCAGATATATTCTTATCAAGATATATTATCATTTTATTCGTTGAAATAGAGGAGTGAAATCTTGAAATATCTGAACTTTTGTAAAAAAATTTTACAAGCTCTACTTCTTGAAGAAGGAATGTCATTAAAAGGTTTTTATCTCTAGAATGATTTAGATTCAGTATAAAGACTCCTGAATTTATGTGTTTTTCATCAATTTTATATTTATTCACTTGAATCCTAGAAATCTTATTCATTCCTGTTATAATTCCCTCTCTTACCTTAAATCCTGATAAACGTAACTGTTTAGAAGATGAGATTATCTTTTTGACTAATTCTGAAACATTTTGAGGAATAAAATGAAAGTATGGAGTAAAACCATTAAAACGAATTTGGTCTTTTGGAATATTATAATGAGTTTGAAGATCTATCTTCTTAACTAAATCAGTACCTACAGGATATTTTTTCGTAAATTGAGTACATTTAATAAGAATATCTTCTTTTTGAGTCTTTTTAAGAGTAAAGGAATTTACATGGATTCCAAGTGCTGAATTAAAGACTGAATTATCTCCAAAATTAATATATTTATCAATTTCTGTTTCTCTAAAGATTCTTTCTCTAAGGGTTTTTCCTCCTGAAGCTGTTATCCAATAATTTGAAGTTAAAAAGGTCATATACCCATTTTCTTGAAGTAGGTCTATCGCACGGTGAACAAAAAGATACCATAAATCCATCTTACCTTCATAATAATTAGGAAAAACTCTCGAGAGAACTCTGAAAAATTCTTTATTACCACTTTCTCCCTTATAAGGAGGATTACATAGAATAACACTAAATCCTTTAGAAAAATTAAGAATAAGAGGATATCTTAAGGGCCAATGAAATAATGGCCTAAAATAATAATCTGGAACATCTTTTGAATTATTATACAAGGAAGTGAAAGAATCTGATATTCTTGTATTTAAAGACTCTAAAAGATGATCTAATTCTCTAAAAACCAGATTTTTTCCAGAAAGAAGCCAAATTTTTTTAAGAATGTTTGATAATGTGTATAATTCCTTAAAATTCCTTAAAATAATTAATTTATCGGAACTTTTAAGCTTCTGTATTAAATGACAATTATTACTTGGGATAATATGTTCTACGGATTGAATGGCATGAAGGAGATAAACTTGAAGGGATTTACTAATTTGAATATTCTCCTCAAGAGGAAATAGATGCTTTTTTTCACTTATTTGATCTAAAATTTTAAAATTAAAGACATTAGAAACTAATCCTAAAATCGAATTTCCCTCTTTTATGTTATCAAATATAATATCAAAATTATAAGCATCAAAGTCGAATTCTTTCTCAATAGTGTTAATTGCTGATAGGAATAATCTTAATTTAATGATTTTAACTGCAATTGGATCTAATTCGACACCAAAAAGATTGTTCGGACAAATAAGCTTTGTTATTATTTTAAATTTGAAATGGTTTAAAGAGGTTGATCCATCAAGGATTATTTGTTTTAAATCACCATACTCGTCAAGTTCATAATAATAGAAAATAGGAACATTGGCAGAGTTGATTGCAGCAATTTTCCTCCTCAAAGACAAATAAATTTCAATTAGAAATATTAAGCTTGATTCTAAAAAATTTCCTGTTCCTGCTGTTGGATCTAGAACTTTTAAATGCTGTAGAATATCAAAAATTTTACCCAGATCGGATACTGTATTAATACCATCGATTATTTTGAAAATATCATTAGAAGAGATGTTCATATTCTTTTTCAGTTCATTAATCAACCATTTTTCTATTGTATAACGGGATAAATACTGACATAGCTCTTTAGGGGTATAATAAATCCCTGATTTCCTTTTAGTGGAAAAAAACAAAAAATTCTCATATAAAGACCCTAGAATAAATGGATAATCGATAGGATTTATTGAATTGAGACTCTCAAAAGCATTTAAAACTGGAAAAAAATCCATATTTTGACTACCTGATATTTCAGAGGAATAATAGAAATTATTTGGGACGTGAATATTAGAAAAAGAGCATAAATCATCAAATAAAGAAATTATTTTAGTTTTAATGATTTTACCGAAAATTAAATTATTACTACCAGATTTTTCAGTTTCTGATGAGATTATCTTTAACAAACGAAGTAAAAAATGTTGAAAAAAGCTAAATTTGCCTTCTTCAGCTTTATTTTCATTGAATTTATTTTTTATGTAGTTCATATCATTATTAAATAATCCTTTTAATTGTAAAATCCATAATATGTACAATTGTAGGAAATTCAACAAAATAAATCTATTTTTGATAGAT
>NZ_CDLCQJ010000105.1:0-4550 GCF_975850365.1 Candidatus Hodarchaeum mangrovi
TCTTGTCGGATTAACTGTGGCACGAAATCTAAAAACGGGCTATAATGTGCGAGAAAAAGGCTTACAATCATTAAATGCTAAAATAACATATTATTGTTCTACAGAGGGGCATAGCTGTCTTCAGAAGTCAGTAGAGCTGTTAGGGATTGGGAGTCAAAATTTTCGAAGAATACCTGTGACTGAAGATTTTCAAATTAATATTGAAGAATTAAAGAAAGCAATCAGTAAAGATAAACAAAATGGATACAAACCAATCTGTATCATTGGAAATCTCGGTACTGTGAACACGGGGGCTGTAGACGATCTCACAACTCTGGCAGATATTGCAAAAAAACATGATATGTGGTTCCATATTGATGGTGCCTTTGGTGCCTTAACTAAAATAACTCCTGAATCATATCACCTTGCGGATGGGATGGAACTTGCGGATTCGATTGCTATAGACTTTCATAAATGGTTTCATACAAATTACGCAGTTGGGTGTGTGCTTGTCAAGAGTCCTAAAGATCATTACAACTCATTTGCTCTAGTTCCAGAATATTTAGCCCATGGCACACGAGGCGTGGGAGGCCCTGAGATATGGTATAGTGATTATGGATTTGAATTATCTGGAGAATTTAAAACCCTAAAAATTTGGATGACGCTAAAAGAGCATGGAATTGAAAAATTTGGTCAATTAATTGAGCAGAATATTCAACAAGCCAAGTATTTAACAGAATTAATCAAAAAAGATGATAATTTAGAATTACTAGCCCCAACGGCAATGAATATTGTATGTTTCAGATTCAAGAAAGAGGGAATAGATCAGGAAATACTCAATAAATTAAATGAGGAAATTGTTCTCCAACTTCAAGAACAGGGTATTGCAGTACCTTCTCATACAAGATTAAATGGTAATTATGCGATTAGAGTGTCAATAACGAATCATAGAACTAAAAGGGAAGATCTCAAGACATTTATTAATGCAGTAAAAAGAATAGCAAAACAGATAGAAGCTACAATTCTTTAAGTTTTACTATCATCCTATTAACTGATTAGATAGAGAATTTTTGTTAATAAATAACATATCAGGAGAAAGAGGGCCTCTAGCATGTTAATTTGTCTTTTAATCTGAGTTATATGGTAATCATGCCCCTTATATGGGGATCAAATCTATAAAGTAGGGAATTCCTACCTTTTTTTCTCGTAAATGGAATATACTAATTTCTAATGATGTTTGAAGTTGGTTGATGCACATCTGTAATAGAAACTAATGGTTTTAAGTAAAGTATATACTATAGAGCTTGAATTCTACAGAGTTGACCAATCATTCTACCTTACAGGTGAATTTGGTTGGAGTATTGACAAAGTCACTTATCTGCCAAGCAAATACTTTCTTTGGAATTACTCTCCAAAAAGGTGGTGGATGAAAAATCTTGTATCTCTTCTCATACAACTCACCAAGTACTTGAAACAAATCCTCATCTGAAAATTGCTCTGCATATCCTTCTATAATTACCACCTTCTCACCACTTTCAGTATGAACTGAGATATTATTATTTTTACGCAAATTTTTTGCATTTCTGGTTTCATGACCTCCTCCAAAGTAGAATATATTTTCATACCAAATTCCCCAGACAGGACGAGAATGTGGGAAGTCACCTCGAATTGTATTAATCCAGTAATTATGTGATAGTTCCATCCATTTATTGACATCATCCCAAGAAAGTAATCCTGATCTTTTTTCAGAGATACCATAATCTGGGATATTTGGCCTTTTCGGCTTCGAAATTATTATTTTTATTAACTGCATGTTTCTATTCAGAAAATAAAAGATTTTTAAGTTATTAGTTGTGTAAAAATAAAAACTTCACTCTATTGATTAAATAGTTCTACGTTCAAAGAATTCTTAATTAAGCTTTGAAAAGTATTTCAATAAACTCTTATTATTTTATGCCCTTAATCAAATTTCATTAAAATAGTATTAGTAATAACAAGATCGAATGTCTCTATTTCTTTACTAATTTTACGATCAAAACAGACTCTTTTCTGGTTTAAATGTTGGTCTAATGATTCATGTAAGGAATGATGTCTATTTTCTTGAATTTTCACCTTTATCCCTAATTTCATTAAATATGAAAAAGAATGATGATTGAAATAAATTCATTAAAATCTTGTTCAGCGAAGAAGAAATAGATTTAATTATTGAAAACCAAGTAAAAATTATTTTTCAGATGTGGTAAAAATGGCACAGGAACAACCAAAGTTGAAGTCTTCATATACTCAAAAAAGAATTAATGAGTTGGAAAGGGAAATCGAAACTCTCAAAAAGATGAGCTCTGATGAGGAGTATTTTCGTACACGAAGTACGCAAACATTGATAAAAAGACAAAAACAAATGACAACATCGAAAAAGCAGGAATTCACTACTGTGGGTTTATGGGGATTATATGGAAATCAAGATATGAAAATGTTCAAGTCAATGACCTTACCTGTCTTCACGAGTTCTACTGGGGGACCATTCGATTCATTACTTGATGGGGCCTTATTGCTCTCCTATCAGACAGTAGATGATCCGAATAAGATCTACTCTCGTGTTGATAACACAACAATTGATCACTTGGCATTAAAAATAGCTGCTTTAGAAGGAAAAACGATTGATGAGGAAACCCAAGCTTTATGTCTATCCTCGGGAATGGCAGCAATTTTCATGGCAACAATGCCCTTCTTAAATGTTGGAGATCATTTTTTATCATCAAATCAAGTTTATGGTGGAGCTGAACAGCTATTTAATGTAACTTATCCCAAAATGGGATGGAAAGTGGAGTGGGTTCATGAGCCATGGGAATTAAATGCTTGGCAGGAAAAAATTACTCAAAAAACTAAATTCTTGTATGTAGAAACACCATCTAATCCGAATTTGTTCATTGCAGATATTCCAGCTCTTGGCAAACTTGCTCATGATAATAATATTCCTCTTATGGTTGATTCGAGTGTTGCCTCACCTGCTCTCTTACGACCATTAGAATTGGGAGCTGATATTGTAATTCATTCCATTTCTAAAGTGATGGGGAGTAGTGGACGTGCTATTGGAGGTGCGGTTATTGCCAAGAAAAAAATCACGACATCGATACCTGAATTAGAAGAAGATTTCGTAAATAAGGTAAAAGGAGGTCATTTTCGAAATTTAGGGCCATGTTTACACCCCCCTTCAGCTGCAGCAATTTGGGATGATTTGGCAACATTACAATTAAAAGTCAGATTTATGTCTGATAATGCGTTACAGATTGCTGAATTTCTTGATGATCATCAGAAAATAGAAAAAGTGAACTACCCTGGATTAGCTTCCCACCCTCAGTATGAATTAGCCAAAAAATTATTACGATTTGAAGATGGATCAACAGGTTTTGGTCATCTAATGTCATTTAACATTCATGGAGGCTATCAGGCTGCAGTAAAATTTGCAGAGGTCATTAACTTTGGAGTACAAGTTACAGATTTAGGCCGCAACTATACTACTATTTGTCATCCTGCTTCAACGACTCATGGTCAAATGACTCCCGAAATGCGTAGGAAAAGTGGTGTTCCCGATAATCTGATTCGCTATTCTGTTGGCCTTGAAGGATCAAAAGATGCCATTAAAGCTTTGGATCAGGCCCTAGCGAACCTTTAATGTCTATTCGATAAAATCACAGAAAAATTCTAAATCTCTTCAAAAAAAGGAATCCATTAGGGGTTTATATATATGAGAAAATCTGTTATATTAATACTTGTAATCGGATTAAGTCTAATTCTTGTCATAGGATATATTACTTCGGTCTTTATTTCTGTTAATGCGATTTCCTATGAAATTGGAGAAATTAAGATCACACCAGGTATAGAACAGACCCAATTAATTCCCTATCCAATTTATGAAGGCTATTTAGGGGTTTCTACTCCCTTATCATTAGTCAATAAGGGATTTTATAGTCTAGAAGACATTTCAATCAATATTACCATAAAAGCAACAAATTGGACAATTTCATCGCATCTAGATGGACAGCAAATAGGACAGGGAATAAACATCATTGGAAATATTCATCCTCAAGAAACTTGGAGTGGGTCTTTAGGAGTCAATATTACTGATTATATTCCCCATTTAGCTGTTGAAAACTGTATCATACTTATTTTTATTGATATTCACCTTATATATAAGCCTATTTTTACTATTCCAATTGATTATCGACCAGATGTTATTGAATTGGAATATGATGCACCTTTTACTCCTTAAAAGAATATAATGATCCACTCTACAAGCAAAGAGATGAAATTTACTGGTATATCACGAAAGTAGCAAATAGGGAAGATCATAAGAGATATTGGCCTTTCATACCAAGAAAACACTTGATGAGTTTTGATTTCGTTAAAGAAAAAAAAGAAGTTTGGATTCTTAAACATAAATTATTCAGGTGGGTTTGGAAGGTCTGGTATTTTTTTCTTTTTCAGAACAAATTGCCAGTAGATAAAAGCTACAGCTGTGGTGGTTGGAATGGCTATTAAAGCCAATGTTAGCAAAAAAGCACCAAAGTCAA
>NZ_CDLCQJ010000106.1:0-22633 GCF_975850365.1 Candidatus Hodarchaeum mangrovi
AAGTGATCGATGAAAACCGATTGCTAGATCCTTATTTTTTAATACAATATAAAATAAAACACTACCGATTAAATCTAAATCAGGAAAAACTGATCCGAAGACGAGCCCTATACGTAAAAATTTTTGTGTTTGATCAATTCGACCTGCAAGAACTAATCCAAGTAATCCATGAAAACCTGTAGGTGCCATAAAAAAAGCAATTCCATATATTTTAATACATTAGTATAGAGAAGAATAATATCTCATATATATAAAAGGAATTATTAAAGAAATAATATTAATTTCTGAAACCATAAATACTGAGTATAAAATAGTAATTTAAGAAAGTCACTCCCTCTGATTCTTATTAAGTGTTTATAAATGCATTCAGGACGATAAAATCATTTATTTCTGTACTTTCTTAATACATAAAAAATTTTTAATCAAACAATTCTCAATAATTATCTGGTTTGCTTTTACCAATAATTAACATTATAATTTTAAATTCGAAGAATTTGTCTAGCTAATCTTTTTTATTTTTAATTTAGTCTTATAACTAAGAATCAATAGAAAGTTTTCTTGGAGAAGATTCAATGATACTTCGGGGTTCAAGCAAGGTCTCACGTGTTTTGAAAGCAAATTTCCCTAATGGTTTTCGTGGGGTATTCAAGATTAACGTTGTTGGTTCAACAGGTGCTGGAAAAACAGAATTTTTAAAACAACTTCTTGGAGAGTTATTTACCCCAAGTACTGAGACTAAAAGGCGTTCAGAAACTGAAAATAAAGTAGATTCAACACATACTTGGTATCGTATCGGAAAAGAAAAAACTAAGGATTCCACGACAACAATTTCAATGAATACGGTCGGAATTCTTTTAGTTAGGACTCTTTTTAACTCTATAGAATTTCATCCCGTCTCAATGGTGCAAGAATTATTGTTAAGAGACGATATTGAAGAAATTTATCAAATAGTTTTCTTTGATAATGCTGGTCAGGAAAGATTCGACTTTATGCCTCAAATTACCATGCGAGGGGCAGATGTTGTTGTAATTCTCGCTGATGGTACTAATATGAGTAGCATAGAAAAAATATCTTACTTTTTAGAATTAACAAGAAATGAGGGATACCGTACATCAGACGGTACAAATTCAATTCCAGTTATTATTCTACTCAATAAAGTTGATTTAATCAAACACGGATGTTATATAGGTTTGGAAAGTGTTCGACATTTAATAGGTAATAATCCAAATTACGAATTTTATGAGACATCTATGAAAACTAGAACAGGATTGGATGATACTATTCGGACAATTGTTTCTAAATTGCATGAAAAATCATCTCAACTTTAATACAGATTTGTAATTAAAGAAAGATTCTTTTGTACTCTAACTGGAAAGAACTAAATATTTCCTGTTAAAAACTAACAATAAGTTTTTTACCTTTCATTCAGATATTCAATTAGCGATGAGTCCAGATTGCTTGAATTTGTTTCCCTATCTTTTCAATCCGGCAAAATGCATACCTTTCAAATTGTATGACCTGTCCTGGTAAAGTTTTATTAAGATCAGGTTCACCATATCCCAACACATAAGTTCCATCGGTCATCAATATTTTGACAGGAATAGCATTAGACACTGGAACCCATTGAGCCATAATTGCATGATGTTCTCTTGCATTTTGAACATCAATGCTATGAAAGCGTCCAATTAGTTTTTTTGTCTCAAATGCTTGTTTCTTTCCCTTCACAATTATTTTCTTGGGAAGACTTTTTTCTCTCTCAAGTGTAATATTAACTAAGTCCTTTAATCTTAATAATGATTCATAGCTTGATGTAATATCTTCCTCTGATATATAAACAGAACATTCTCCATTTATTATATCTAATGGGATAGTTCTTGTTCCTAATTTGGGATATTCAGGATGAAGAAGAGGTTTTGCAACGTTATATTGTTCAGGAAGGTCCTTTAATGTTAATATTACCGGATTGTAAACAAAAAAGTATCTATGAACTTTCGCATCAATGCGTGCCCGATTTATTGAATAAATTTGAAGAGGTGAGAAAGTAACATCAACAGGATTCATTCCTAATTCTAACAATGCTTGGTATAAGGCTTCAGCTTCAATTCCACGCCGTTGCAGAGATTGTAGTGACCAAGTACGTGGGTCTTTCCAATTTTCATATATACCTTTGTTTATTAGTTGAGCTGTATTACTTTTGCTTAATTTTATATCTACTAGCCTCATCCTACCATACAGACTAATACTTGGTTTAGTCCAACCATAAATGTCCCAAATCATTTTTTCAATATCCCCCTCTTTTCTCAAATCCTTTCCTCGAATAATATGTGAGATTCCCAGTTCATGATCGTCAATCCCCCAACTAAATTCTAGTAAAGGCCAAACACGATACTTTCCTCCAACTCGAGGATGTTCACGTTCAGAAATTCGAAGCATCACTGGGTCCCGTAGAGCAGGATCAGGTAAATTCATTCCTGTCTTAAGTCTTACCACTGCAGCTCGTTCTTGGTACGTTCCGTCCATCATTTTTTCCCAGCGGTCCAAGTTAACATCTGTGGAGATATTTCGACATGGACATTCTAATTTTTCATTTTTATATCTTGAACGCCACTCAACTCCTTCACATGTACAAACATAGGCTTTTCCTCGTTGGATTATATCCCTTGCATATTTATAGAAGAGATTTAATCGATCTGATTTATAATAAATGTTATTAATTTTAATCCCAAGATAATTTAATCCTTCTGGAATTAAATCATAAGCATTTGAATCAATTATTTTAGTTTCTGATCCAATAGTGTCATCAAAAACGAGCAATAACTTACCTTTGTATTTTTTGGCTAGATAATCATTTAATACTACCATTCTACTATTCCCAATATGCAAAGGGCCCGAAGGGTAGGGTGCTAGTCTTAATACAACTTCTTTGAATCGTTCTAAATTTGGTAGTTCAATCTGGATTTCTCGCTTTTCACGTTTTTCTTCTTTCAATAAAGAAGGATCCAATTGCTTAAGTCTAGTAATCTGATCTTCTAGAGTCATAGAATTTACTAATTCAATCTGTTTTTCGACCATAGTTTTTATATCACGAATTTTTGGTTTAAACCGTAACGGATCTAACTGAATTATAGAACCTAATGTTGAATTCAGAGCAGCTTTTCCATTATACTTCACTGCATTTAATAAGGTTTGTATTTCAACAATTTCTTCATCGTTCATTTTACTATACCTAAATATAAGAATAAATTTAAATTTTTAGAACAAAAAACCCTATATCAAAAGGGTATCAAATACTTTAGTAAAATGATTAAAATTTTTACATAGATAAATTCGATCTGAAATAATTTAATCTATAATATTTTATGGCACACATTTGCTTTTCTAGGTAATTAATATGCAAAAACTAAGTTTAGAGGAGATCATCAATCAGGACTTAAGAAATTTCAGTCATTGTCAAAAGCATACATCATGTGAGGACTGTGAATTACCAGTTTGCGTTATGATTGTTGCTATTGCTGATTTTCCAAGTCATTATGGAGATTTCAAGATCATTGGGTTTGTGAATAATAAAGATAATGAAGAACATATTGCCATTGTGAAAGGTGAAATATTAAACCAAGAGAATGTCTTAACACGAGTCCATTCCGCCTGCTTAACAGGGGATGCTTTAGGAAGTTTACGCTGTGATTGCGGTCCACAGTTACGAACAGCTTTAACTATGATTGAAAGTGAGAAATTGGGTATAGTATTGTATATGCAACAGGAAGGGAGAGGTATAGGTCTTCTCAATAAACTCAGAGCTTATGCTCTACAAGATGAAGGTTTTGATACCTATGATGCAAATGTAGTACTAGGGTTTAGGCCTGATCAAAGAGATTATGAAGTCGCTGGAGAGATGCTTCACAAACTCGGAGTTAAAAGTATTCGTTTAATCACTAATAATCCAGAAAAGGTCAAACAACTAGGTAATATCATTAAAGTATCTGATCGGGTACCACTTGAACTTCCCCCATCTCAATTTAATATCGAATATTATCAGGCAAAAAAGAATCGTTTTGGACATTATTTGTCAATTCATACAAAGGAACGCTCAAATTAATTTTACTAGAACATTAGACTTTGATCTGGTGAATAAATGGATTTTATTCAAGCATTCTTTGACCTTGCAAGAAATTTAGTGGTGGTTTATTTTTTTATACTTATTGGAATAGTTTGGCGATTTTCTCCACTTTATCAGGAAAAATTTACACCATGGTTTACCACAATTGCTATTTGGATACTATTTCCCATTATAATATTATCCTCTTTTAGTGAAATTGAATCATTTACAAGTCAATCAATAATTTTTGTGATATTTCTGACAATTTTAATTCACATAATAAGCTATATTACAATATATTTGATGTCACATAATCTAGTTCCATCTGAAATAGGAGCACGAGTACTCTGTAGTACCTTTCCTAATGCGTTATTATTTCCTTTTCCGATTATTATAGCAATGATCGGTTCTTCTGCATTATTTACTGCAACTATATTTGTTTTTGTAGCTTTAGTCTTACGAAATACTCTTGGAGTATATTTAGGTGTTTATTATGGATCAAAAAAGGTGAATACTTCATTCAATTCCAATGATTCATTTAAAATAGATGTTCGAAAAATAATTGTGGACACATTCAGATTTCCTCCCTTTATTGCGTTAATTTTAGGATTTATACTTTATTCCATTTATGGTCATACTATTATTTCTACTTTACCCAATATTGAGGTTATTAAAAATTTATCTTTGTATGGATCTTTATTAATAATCGGTTTCTCCTTTGAAAAAATCGAACAGCTGCTTCCTCGGAATCTTTTTTCAAAAGATATTCTTGAAGTTTCCATACCAAGATTTGTTATTTCCCCATTATTTGCTGGGATCATTCTATTATTAGTAAATGCACCTCCACTTGTATCAGTCCCGTTATTTATCCAAAGTATGGCTCCTCCAGCTGTTTCTAACATCCTTTATGGTCAATTCTTTCATTTTGATGCTGCAAAAATAAGCCAATTAATTACAAGTTTAACCCTTCTCGCGTTATTAATTTTGCCATTAGAACTTGTAATTATCTTACTGTTATTCCCATTTTAATAAAGGAAATGAATTTTTATATTAGAAACTAGAGAAAAGCCATTAGATTATCTGAAGAATGGTCATCAATTGATTTTTCACTTCGATATGCTCTTTTGGTGGTAATTGTGTAAAAAGCTCCTGTTGGTTCAACTTTTTCATCTATAGCTTTCAATACCTCATTTAATTCATTCACTGTTGGTAAATGATCCCATTCAAATGCATAATCGAATTCACCAATTAAGATTGATGATTTTAATGGGTCTAACATATTTGTGGTCTCTAACTTAGAAACCACCTCTTCTATCGCTCGGATTGCTTTTGTTATTGAAGGTCCATGAATGCGAATGAAAGAATATATAGTATTCTTAATATCTCTCCTCATATCACTAAAAAGTCGTTCTCGACTTGTAAAGTAACTTTCTGTTGTAATAGAATATTTTGTGGGAAGGTTTTCTAAGGATTCATCAATTTTCTCTATCAATGAGAGTAAAGGTTTTGGTGTTGGGTCTTCTATCCAAGTAAAGGCAAAATCATACTTTCCAATTACTATTTCCCCTTGTGATATTGGAAGTTCTCCTTTTGTTGCTATATTATTTGTAAGCTTTTCTAATGCTTCAATTGCAGCAGGAATTTGTGGACCATATAACCTAATATTTGATTTCATAGGATATAATACCTCTTTTTGCAGTTTTTTTAATTAAATGTGTAATATTTTATCCCCTATTATAGATTTAACCCATTCAGGGTATACATGAAGAAGAACTTATTTAAAAGCATTACAGGAAAAATGTCGAAATTCACAATAGAATTGGAATAGAAATAGTTGACTGCTTTTAAAATTTCAAAAGAAGAATTTATATCCTATATCCCTCTTATTCTATATTGGAGCGAGAAATAAATTTCATTTGATATACAATTGATTAATCACTGCACACTTGCTGAAATCACCTATTTAAACATTAAGTAGAAAATTGGATCATTAGAAATCCAACTTGATATATTATACTAATCTAGAGTTAACCATAGGTAAAACATGGGTAAAGCTTTTTTAAGAATTATTATTTCTATCAAATTCTGAAGTATATAGAACTATACCGTAGGTGATGCTTTATCGCAGACATAAAATCAATAGCGTCTTTTATTCCAGCTAATAGACTAGATGTTGACGAGCTTGTCAGTGAATATCACTCACTTTCCCAATTAAATTATAAGATAGCGCTAAAACGATTGAAAAATTCTGTGGATCGTTTCCGGAAAAAATCACTCAAATCTATCCAGTGGGTATATAATCAGCGATTATTACTCCGTGAAAAGGTAGTTCCTGGGCCTAACGAAGACGCTTTAACAGCAGGGGTTCAATCATTAAATAATGCAATACAAAGAGCAGGTATTCAAGCTCATGAAATTGATGCTTTATTTGTAGTTTCTGAGAGTTTTCCATATGCTGTTGGATCAAGCACAAAAATTGCTGGAAAAGTTGGAGCAACCAACTTGAAATTTGGATCTCGTGGGGAATTTGCCTGTAAACCTTTTGGAGAATTTTTAGATATAGCTTCAGCGCTTATTGATTCAGGAAGATGCTGTTATGTTGCAATCTGCGCGACTGATGCGAGTCAAGGGGCTCCAGGCGATGATTTAGAATTTAGTGCATCGTTTTATTCGACTTCAATAATTTTAGGTCCTAACAATACTGGTATTGCAGAAATTAAAGGAAGAACTTCAATTAATTATGATTTTAGCGACTTTATTCGAAAAGAAGGAGATGATTATCCCTCGCATGAAGGGCAAGGAACTAGCCTCGCCTTTCGAGGAATGATTCTTTCTGCTATGAAAAAGCATTTAGAACGGTTTAATGATATTAAACCAGATAGTCTTCCTAATAAAACATGGGCGATTCATTCTCCAAATGGAAGTTTTCCAAATGAGGCCTTGCTTGATATAAGCTCCTATTATAATGTACCTCTTGCAGAAAAAGTCTTTGATGAAAATGGGAATATGTTAGGAATAAAAGCCAATGTTAAGGTGTCTAATCTAGCCCCTCAAATTGCTAATGGATA
Source organism: Candidatus Hodarchaeum mangrovi (assembly GCF_975850365.1). Classification (NCBI taxonomy): domain Archaea; kingdom Promethearchaeati; phylum Candidatus Hodarchaeota; class Candidatus Hodarchaeia; order Candidatus Hodarchaeales; family Candidatus Hodarchaeaceae; genus Candidatus Hodarchaeum; species Candidatus Hodarchaeum mangrovi. Next base: position 7,165 of record NZ_CDLCQJ010000106.1, read on the forward strand.
TTCAGCCACTGTACCGACAGCAATATGCGCAGCAATGGAATCAGGTAATACTAATGAGGAAATTATGGCTGTTTTCTATGGTTCAGGTGCTGGATCGGATGTTGTTACAATAAAAATGAGAACTGATGGAACAGAAATATCAAATTGTAATGTACCAACGGTTGAGGAACAAATTAAAACTAAACAAAAAATCACTGTAAAGGATTACTTCAGATTTCGAGATTCGATGGAGATAGCCGCAAGGAATATTGCTATTTTAGAATTAAAACCATTAGGTAGGGAATTCTATGAGATTCAAGGTTGTCCTAAGTGTGGAGCAGTCTATTTTGGGGACTCATGGACCAAATCTAATTTTCCTGATTTCAATCCCCCAGAGAAATTTTCTGAATTAGAAGGTCGTTGTTTACGTGGAATCCAAATTGACAAAAGTGATGGCAAACGAATATGTGGAGAAAAATTAGAGCGAGTTAAATTACCAAAACAAGGCATTATCAAATCTGTAAAGACTTTTAATCCCAAGAGAAAGAATAATTCGTACCCTGAAAATCCTTATTGGGTAATGTTTGATCAAAAAGCTGTTCGTGGTTTTAATTACAATCCAAACGACAATTTATTCGTTGAAGGTACAGAAGTAGAGGCAATAATCGGCCGTTGGCGTCCTGATCCGAAAGATTTTGTTCCTTATCTATATGTACCAATGTACCAACCAATACGGAAAAATTGTAGACACTAAAGTTTTTTAAAAAAGAGTTACAATAATTAACTCTTTTTTTCTATTTTTTGGTAAAATACTTTTAATATGACACTTAAAATCAGATTAGGGAATTTTTATTGTTCTTGGTGAATTTATATGGCATCTTCAGAGCTTCCTGAAAAGTTACAATATCAAATAATCAAAGAAAAACACTTACTTATTCCTCAGATAATGCAAAAAAATCAAATTGATTGCTGGATAGTTTTTGTAAGAGAAACAATGATTACTAAAGATCCAATTTTTGACCTAATTGTTGGGGGAGAGGCAGTTTGGGAGTCAGTGTTTATTTTCGCAACATCTCAAAAATTATTCAGAAAAATTGCTATTGTTGGTAATTTTGACGTAGCAGCTTTTAAAGAAAAAAGTATTTGGAGTGAAGTAATAGGATATACAGAAGGGATCAGTAAACCTTTGAGAGAGGTTATTGATGATTTAAATCCTCAAACGATAGCATTAAACTTTTCTATAAATGATGTGATTGCTGATGGACTTACTTATGGTATGTTCTTGAAAATTAAAAAAATCTTAAATCATCTCCAGGAAAAATTTTGTTCTGCTGCGCCTCTTATTCAATCATTAAAAGGAATAAAATCTAAAACTGAGATTCAATTAATTTTAGAAGCCTGTAAACTTACTGAGAAGATTAATCAAAACATAACAAGTCAATTAAAAGCGAATCTTTCAGAGTCTGAAATCCAAAATCTTTTTTACCATGAGATGGAACGATATAATGTCAAAAATGCGTGGCAGAAGAGCTCTTGTCCTTCAATTGATGCAGGTCCAGATAAACAGATAGGTCATATAGGTCCCTCATCAGATAATTTTGTAAAGCATGGTCATACCCTTCATAACGATTTTGGGGTTAAATTAACTGGTTATTGTTCTGATTTGCAGCGTATGTGGTTCTTTGGAACCCCCTCCGAATTACCATTGGAATTACGACATGGTTTTGATACAGTCTATAATGCAATATCTTTAGCAGCTGAAAAAATGAAACCTGGAGTCGCAGGTTATTTGATAGATCAGATCGTAAGAGAATATGTAATTTCACAAGGTTATGCAGAATTTCCTCATGCTTTAGGACATCAAGTTGGTATTAATGCCCACGACGGAGGGACAATTTTAGGACCATTATGGGAACGCTATGGGAACACTCCCTATGGGTTAATAGAGAAAGGAAATATATTCACATTAGAACTTCACGTAAAAACGAGGAATTATGGATATATCTCTTTAGAGGAAATGGTTGTTGTTGATGAAAATTCTGTTAAGTTCCTTGTTCCAAGACAAACAGATTATATCTATATCAATAGCCACTAGACCATTTAATAATTGTATTAGAATTCCTGACATTTAGGGCAATAATAGGTGCTTCTATCTTTCTGAACGATTCTTTCGATTGTAACATTGCATTCTTTACATTCTTGGCCTTCTCTATTATACACCGAGTGCCAATATTGAGCTTCTCCTTCAACTCTTGAAGGTCGACTATAAGGTGTATTATTAATAGTACTTCCTCCATTTGAGAGAGCTTTATGTAATATTATACTGATAGATTCTCCTAACCTTTTCCTTTCCTCCTCTTGTAACGTTTTTACTACTCGAGATGGATGAATACGTGCTAAATATAATGATTCTGATTTATAGATGTTCCCCACACCTGCTACTAATTTTTGATCCAATAACAACTCTCCTATTATTTTTTCCTGTTGTCTAGGATGTGCTAATTTTTCTAAAAATTCTTCTAGAGGAAAAGGGTCTTCTAAACCATCAATTCCCAAACTCTTTATCGGAGGATATTTTTTAAGGAGACTAAATGAAGGAAAAATCCTGAATTGCCCAAAATTTCTAATATCATCGAATACTGCAACGTAAGAACCTTCTGTTTCAATTACTACTTTGGGATGAGTTACATAATTCAAGTAATCTTCTTTGTTTGAAATTAAACACCATTTTCCTGACATTCCAAGATGATTTAAAATAACTGGTTCTATGGGATTTTGGAAAGCCCAAATAAGAAATTTACCAAAACGGTGTATCTTTGTTAAGATTGCACCAGAAAATTGATTGAACCTAGATTCTTCTCCTTGGTATTTTGAGTATTTTTGAGAAAGTGGAGTTAAAGAAATCTTCTTGATTTTTTGGTTAAGTAGAGGTAACAATTCCCTTCGAACTGTTTCGACTTCGGGTCCTTCGGGCATATTGGTTCGTTATCCTCCTCAACTTATTAATTATATAAGAATTATTTTATATTTACCATAGAAACACATAAACAATCTAAGAATCAATGTGTTATTGGTTAAAAATATAAATTAACCCTAAAATTATTGAAATGGTTAAAATGCTTTTCAAGGTGAAGTACAGCTGTCAATACAACGATTTTTTACAAAATTTTCAAAAGAAAACAAAGATAAAGATGAGAAATTTCAATTTATGAAAGAGGATATTACTATCCGCTTTATGCGGACTTTTGCAACCCCTACTGCAAAATTCTTCAGTAAATTTTCTTTCATCACTCCAAATCGTGTAACCATTACAGGTTACTTATTAACAATCCTTGGATCTTTGATTTTATTTAGTGCTGACTTCCAAGAAGAATTTATTATTCGAAGAGTTCTTTTATTTCTTGTAGGATTATGCTTTTGGCTTTCAGCTCTTTTCGATTGTGTTGATGGGCAACTTGCACGATTAAAAGGTATAACAAGTAAGAAAGGACACTGGTTAGATAGCGTTCTAGAAGATGGAAAAGGTATTCCTTTTTTTATAGCATTAGGGTTTTATATTAAAGATAACGAAGGACTTTGTACTTTATCAATTTTAAACAATGATCTCTTCACCTTTAATGTTTGGTTTCTTCTATTTATAATGATGGCTGGACATTTATGGGTAAATTCAATGGCTTCTTATAATACACAAATCTATAAGGAACCACAGGTTGTATCACATGGAAATTATTATGTAACGTGGATTTTTTTAATTTTTGATATGTTAGATTGGTTTATTTTTTTATTCACTGTTGGAATAATTATCAGTGTTTTTTGGACCTTTTTCGAGATTATTTTCCTTAGACCAAAAGAATCCATAACCGATTCCAATTCAAAAACTCGGTAGATTATGGAATTTTACACTTTGTATTTTCAATATTACTAAATTTAAAAAATGTTGATGTACCTATTATAATTAAAAGAATCCCTACCCATTGTATTAATGAAATTGTCTCATAGAATGAAATTAATCCAGCAATCGTTGGTATTAAAGTTGAAAAACTAAAAAAAATTGGGACTACAACTATTGCTCTTTCTCTTTGAAATCCAGTTTGTAAAGTAAAGAACGAGATTAATTGGCATAAAATAAATATTCCAAGAAATAACCAAGCTTCAAACGAAAATCCTACTTGTATAGTAAATAATTTTGTAAATATTGATCCTATTCCAGCCGAAATCCCCGATATTAAACCTAGAAGAATTCCTGATTTATCTGGGAACCAAAAATTTTGGCTAATAAGCAGTAAAAATACAAATAGGATTATAAAAGATAAATAAATTAACATATTACTTCCATCATACAAATTATTTGTTAATGTAATTGACTTTGATTCAAATGAAATATTTATAAGACCAAAAAGTGTAAGTCCGAGACCTATCAACTCCAAAAATCGAAAAGATTCATTCAACAATATTATGGCTAAAAATGCGAGAAATATAATTCCGATGTTTTGAACTGGAGCTACTACTGAAATGGGAGCTACCGCAATTGCTAAAAAATAGAGAATCCAGCCTATAAATGTACAAAATGTCCCTAAAATCCAAGTTTTATAAGTAAAAAGTCTTTTAAAGAAATATATGGGTTTAATTGGAAGGAATGAGGGTAATTGAGAAGCCTGTTGCTTTTGAAGGAAGAAACCAAGGTTGAGAATGCAGGAACCTGCTATTGCTATAATAATTGGGATTATCAATGGCTTTCCTTTCAAACCTAAAATTTCAGGAATTTCCCTATAAATGGTTCTAATTATCCATGAGAAGTTGTATCAGTATTGGTAATGAATTAAAATGCTCTTTATAAAAAGTTATTCAAAGAATATTTTAATAAATTGACTTTTTGAATCTTAAATAGCTTTAAACATAGATTTCACAGGAATTCTTCCTGATTAGATTTAATTAGAGGAAAATACTTATACTAGATTCAAATAAAACAATAATAATTTATAAAAAAGGAAGTAATGCAGTGGTTGATTGTATTTTTTGTGACATCATTCATGGAAGGGAACCAGCCATTCGAATTTATGAAGATGATAAAACCATAGCATTTCTCGATATTGCCCCATTAAACCATGGACATACTTTAGTAATTCCCCGTAACCATGTTGCAGAGATTTATCACATTTCTGAAGAAGATATAGCTGCAGTTGCGAAAACAGTTCAAAAAGTCGCAGCTTCATTGAAAAAAATATTAAAATGTGACGGGATGAATATTTTCAATACTAATGAGAAAGCTGCTTGGCAGGAAGTGGATCATCTTCATTTTCACGTGATTCCAAGATGGTTTAAGGATGACATAAAGCTTCAGGTTATAAGGAAAACATTAGATATTGAAGAAGAAGTACTAACCGAATTAAAACAATCTTTAGAAAATCATTAAAGAAATAATTCGACTTATCATCCTTGATGGGTCTTTATAAGATATATATAGTTCAAAATTTCTTTTATTTCTCATTAGGTGGGGAGATAAAGTAGAAAAGTTTTGAAAGGATATATTTACAACTTAAGGTAAAATTGAAAAGAAGAAAAAAATACAGAGGTTGAGAATTTGAGCAAATATAGAAAGGAAACTGATAGTTTAGGAGAATTATTTGTACCCATAGAGAGATATTGGGGTGCTCAAACTCAAAGATCTATTGAAAATTTCCCAATCGGAAATGAAAGGTTTCCACCTGAATTTATAAGAGCAATGGGAATTATAAAATTAGCATGTGCTGGTGTTAATCAAGATCTAGGACTAATTACTCCTAGTATTTCAAAAGCAATTGTCCTAGCAAGTAAGGAAGTAATTGAAGGGAAATTTAATTCTGAATTCCCTTTAGTTATTTGGCAAACAGGGAGTGGAACTCAAACTAATATGAATGTCAATGAAGTGATCGCTAATCGTGCTAGTGAAATTCTAGGAGCAAAAATAGGATCAAAGAAAATTCACCCCAATGACCATGTAAATCGTTCTCAGTCATCGAATGATGTTTTTCCAACGGCTATGCATATCTCTACAGTTGAAAAAATACATTATCACCTTTTACCTTCATTAAATCATTTTTTAATGGCATTAAAGCATAAACAAGAAGAATTTAAGGATATAGTGAAGACAGGACGAACTCATCTCCAAGATGCTACCCCAGTTACTTTTGGACAGGTATTTTCTGGCTATATTACCCAAATTGAAAATGGGATTTCTCGGATAAATAATACATTACCACATTTATTTGATTTAGCGATAGGAGGAACAGCTGTTGGAACTGGACTTAATTCACATCCTGAATTTGCTACAAGGGTGGCACATAGAATAAATCAAATAACACAATTACCGTTTAAGTCAAGTAAAAATAAATTTGAAGGAATAGCAGCTCATGATGCTATTGTTGAAGCTAGTAGTGCTGTAAAAATAGTAGCAATAAGCCTTATGAAGATTGCAAATGATTTACGTTGGTTAGGTTCTGGCCCTCGGACAGGATTAGGAGAATTAATTTTACCTAATAATGAACCTGGAAGTAGTATCATGCCAGGAAAAATAAATCCTACTCAGGCTGAAGCTGTGACTCAAGTGGCTGTACATATTATTGGAAATGATACAACAATAAGCATCGCTGGTTCTCAAGGGAATTTTGAATTAAATGTATTCAAACCAGTCATGATTTATAATTTGCTTCAATCAATTCAACTATTAGGAGATGTAGCTGTTAGTTTTGCTAATCGATGTATAGACGGTCTAAAGGTAAATCACTTAAAAATTCAGCATGACCTTGAACAAAATTTAATGCTCGTAACGGGGTTAACTCCTATAATTGGATATGACAAAGCAGCAGAAATTGCTCATAAAGCTTATTTACAAAATAAAACACTAAAAGAAATAATATTAGAAGAAAATCTTTTCAAAGAAAAGGAATTGGATAAGATTCTTGATCCAAGAAGAATGACTCATCCATAATTAAAAAAAGAAAGGATTAATGGATTATCCTTTGACTTAAGTACTTAACACCACTATCCGGGAAGATGGTTACAATATTCCCTTTTATACAATCTTCATTAAAAAGACAATATTTTGAGATACCCACTAAAGCTGCCCCCGAACTTGGTCCTACTAGCAATGAAGCTTCTCTAGCTAACCGTTTTGTCATTGATTGCGCTTCATTGGCCGTCACATAAAATATTTTATCCACTTCTTTTTCCTGGTAAATACTTGGAACTATTAATGCTACATCAGTGTTTCTTAGCCCTGGGATAAACGAATCTTTTGCAGGTTGGACCCCAATAACCTTTATATTTGGATTTTTTTCCCTTAAATAACGACTAGTACCCATAATTGTACCACCTGAACCTATTCCAGCAATTAAATGAGTAATTGTTCCATTTGTTTGCTTCCAAATCTCTCTTCCCGTTCCTTCATAATGGGCATACCAATTAGCTTGATTGTTAAACTGATCTAATAAAACAAATCTCTCTGGTTCTTTTTGAACTAGTTCCTTTACTCTTTGAATTGCACCATCAGTACCATTAATTCCTGGGGTTAAGATAACGCGAGCTCCTAGTCCGCGAATAATATCAATTCTTTCTTGACTGGCAGTCTCAGGCATAATAATACATACTTGGTATCCTTTCAATCCTCCAATCCAAGCTAATCCAATCCCAGTATTTCCACTACTAGGTTCAATTATTTCTTTACCCTCTGTCAACAATCCTGTACTTTCAGCTGCTTCGATCATAAACAGAGCTGGACGATCTTTAACAGACCCTCCTAAATTCATCATTTCAAGCTTTGCGAAGATTCGAACATCAGCTAACTCTGAAAAGATAGAAAGATAGGTCAATTCAATGAGAGGAGTATTTCCTATAAAATGTAATTGGGGAGCATGTCGATGCCTTTTAATTTCGGGTATGTTTGTATAGACAAAAACGATCACCTAGCATAATTAAATCCTCCAAGAAACCACAATTAATTATGTTTATTTAAGACTCCTTTACGTTCAGCGGAATATTAATTATGTTAATGTTATTGTGTAAATTACCCTAACAATGTCTTTTGGTAATTCAAACTGAAAATTTGTAAAAGTTTAATTATTAATCACTATGAACTGCAAATATCGTCAAAAAATAAAAAAATTCTTAATATTTCAAGATTTTTAAGACTTAAAAGTGTAGGATTATTTCGATTATGGCACAACATAAAAAAATCTCTTCAGAAGAGAAGGAATTCTCGAAAGAAAGGTCTAATATCAGGATACTAGCTCTAGGACTGATTTTACTATTAATCGCTATATTAATTTCCGATTTTTTCGTTGATTTAAGGTACCCTCCTGAACGTAAGCTTCCTGTGGATTTGCAACCCCTTTGGGCTAAAGATAAAGAATTAGAAGTCACAATGAACTTTTGGGGAGATCTAGGTATCTTATTTAGCTGGATAATTGTGTTAATAGGTTTAATGCTTACAATTTATGGTGGATTGAACTATGTTCGTGCTCCGATATATCGAAAATTTGACACAAGTTTCATAGAGGCATTTACAAGTGCTTTCAAAACAGATAAAAATTTTGTTTTTCTTGTTGGCTGCACATTCATATTTGCTATTCTTTGGGTCTTTAATTTGTTGACTTATCCCCCTTCAGGTCCTTTATATTTTCTTAGGAAAGTTTTTCTCCAACAGAAAGCACCTGAAGGCTTTCCAGTAGAATCATTGCATACACTTTCAACCTATGGAGCTTTTGCCGTTATCCAAGATACTGCAATCCTACTGATTTATCTGTACATCATTTATGTTCGACTTCGTCCTGGGAAACAGTTTGGTGAAGAATTTGTGAATTTTGCAATGGAAAGGACACTATTCTTAGGTGTTTTAATTTTTACATCACTTGTTCATGCAATAGGTCACATGCCTTTTGAACTGTATGGACAAGGCCAATGGGGGACTGGTTTTACTACTTTAGAAGCTTGGTTTGCGTTTGATAAATTTTTGCATATGTTTGCAAGTATGGCTATTACCATGCTTCTCTTTATGATAGTAACAAACCAATTTCAAAAATTTGGTGCTGAATCAACTTCCTCATCTTTATTTGCCCTTTTAATCGCAATTGCTTTTATGATCAGTCTGGGTTTAGCTTGGGAGATTTATGAATGGATAACAAATTTAGTGCTTGTTTTAGGGCATTATGAAGATGAGATCTTAGATGCTCCTAAAGATTTAGTTTGGGATTCAATTGGTGCGGTCATAGGTGCAATTCTTGCTTATATTGAGCTCCATCGTGAGAAGAAAGAAATTCCCCAATCATTATCATGAATCCGAAATAAATTAATTTATAATTATCAGACAAGTAAGCATCTATTGAGAGAAAAATGCTAAACAGTGCTTTTCATGAACAGTTTGCTTCATTATTGAAAAGAATATATCAAGATAAAGTTTTACTTCTGGCAATTGTTACATTAATAATAATATCCTTAGGAAATTTTTATAACAAATTGTTTCTTGATTTTGAGCCTCTTCAATATTCAATATTTTCCTATGATAAAAGCCAACACTTTCTCGCTTCGATCATACTTGTAAGATGTTTTTATTGGGTAATTGACAATAATCAGAGTAATATTACTATTAAGAATAAGTTGATTTACTCTGCAGGATTAGCACTTGGAATTTATGGTTTAATATGGGAACCATTTGAATTATTAACTTTTATATTTCAAGATAATCTAAGAGATCAATTTATATTGGAGTTAATGGATGTTCCTTTAGATTGGATTTATGATATACTTGGAGTTTTAGTTTCTCATCTTTTGGGTTATCGAACCTTTTAATCAATCTTAAAATCTTATTCAAAAAATTTAGAAAAATTGGGGAAAAAATTATGCCAGAAAAAGCTTTTCAAGATTATTATCCTGACAAACTCGGTGTCTGTTATGGTTGTGGGAGGCTTAATGAGCATGGATTACAAATTAAAAGCTATTGGAGTAAAAATAATGAGGAATCTATTTGCTATTTTCAACCCAAATATTATTACACTGCATTGAAAGGATATGTCTATGGAGGTTTGATTGCATCCCTAATAGACTGTCATGGGACAGGAACAGCAGCTGCAGCAGCCTATAAATTTGAAAATCGAGAAATGGATACGAATCCTCCCTTACGTTTCGTAACAGCTTCTTTACATGTTGACTATCTAAAACCAACTCCAATTGATACAATATTAGAACTTAGAGGAACTGTAAAGGAAATAAAAGGTCGAAAAGTAGTAGTTTCCGTTACTTTATCAGGAAAAGGAGAAATTTGTGCTCGCGGGGAAGTAATTGCAGTTCAGGTGCCTGATTCCATGATCCCTAATGATTGAGTAAAAATTCTTTCAGGATTTATCGGGATATAAATGGAAAAATCTTTAGAAAATTGGCTAAAACAAAATCAAATTGAATTTATACTCCATCAGCATTCTCCTGTATATACAGTAGAAGAAGCAAGGGAGCATTGTTATCATATTCCCGGTATGCATTGTAAAAACCTTTTTCTTAAGGATTCTAAGTCAGGAAAATTTTTTCTACTAACACTTCCTGCAACAAAGATTATACCAATTAGTCAGATTAGAAAACAAATTGGGGTAAAAAAGCTTTCTTTTGCAAATCCTGATGAATTATCCAAAGTACTTAAGTTGAAACCTGGATCAGTGTCCCCTTTTGGTTTACTACATGATAATCAAAAGATTATTACATTTTTAATTGACCAACAAGTTTGGAATGCACCAAAGGTATGTTTTCATCCTAATGTTAACTATGAAACAATTGAATTAACCCAAGATAACTTTCAAAAGTATATTCAGTTAATTAAAGTACCAAAAATTCTTCTAGAACTTTAGGAATTCTCTACTTAATTATTATGAGCCTTTTTGGAAAAAAAGATAGGTGCAATACCTGAATTTGATTCTTGACTTTATTTTAAACAGAATTACCTCTATGGAAAAAAATATATATTACCATTATATGGTAGCGCGTGACTGATTATTAGTAATGAGGTCTTGAAAGAAATGAACGAGATTCTCTCAAAAAAGCAGCTCGAAATTTACAAGCTACTTCGAGATGGATTCTCGATACAAAAAATTGCTGAGATTGAATTATCAAATGAAATTACGACTAAATCAATTAAAAAAGGTAAAATTGCAGAGAAGGATAATGAAGAGGAACTAGAGAAGAAAAAAAACTATATTAGAAAAGTAAAATCAGAGATAAAGAAAAAATTTGAAAATGAATTCCAAAAAATAGCAAAAAGCTTACGTTTAGATTTAGACCTCTCCCAAGTGTCTGGTGATACGGGAAGAACTGGTTTAATGTTCGGATTTGATTGGGTTCATAATACAAAAGTATATCTATTCTTTACAGAGAAAGAAGGTATAATTGTATGGTACGAGCATGAATGTTCTCCACGATGCAACGAAATGTGTGAAAAGACATTGAACTCAATCATTGATGAAAGAAATGTATTTCTCCCGTCTAGTGGTGCCAAGCTAGCAAATCTTTCAAAATTTCGTCTTCTAGTAGAGGAAATAAAGAAAAAGAGTGATTATGATGAAAAGTAAAGAAAAAGTTATAGTAATTCGTGGAGATGGAAAATTTCCTCCCCCAACCGAAATTCGACGAATAAGACCCTCACGACGATTATTATGGAAATATTACTTAGATATTTTATTGGTTTGGATTGGGATATTAACTTTTAGTTTTATTATTCCTCAAGTATTTAATTATCTTGTTAGATTTGATAGTAATCCTGATTCTACTGATCCATTAATTATAAATCTGATAATTACCGTTATTTGGATAATAGGGGTTTTTGGTTCATTAATCGCATTAATATTACTTCCTTATTATGTAAATGAAATGGAATTTATTGTTCATGGAGATTTTATCACTGTTAAAAAAGGAATTATAAATAAAACAGTTAAACACGTTCCCTATCGTGGAATAACAAATATTTCAACTGTTGCAGGGCCATTAGATCGAATTTTTGACATGGGTTGTGTATACATTGAAACTGCCGCCCGATCCGGTACAAGTAATAAACCTGAAGAGATTTTAGAAGGATTAATACTTTATCATGAAATTAGGGATTACATACTACGACGTTTACAAGCTTTTAGACCTAGTATAGTTAGTAACTCAGTCATTTTAGAGCCTGATAAGCTTTTAGAAGAAAAAATTTTAATGGAATTAAGAGATCTTAAAGAAAAATTTAGAAATATTGGAGATTAAACAAATGAAAAGAGAAAATGAAAAGTTCTATCCAGAAATTACTTTTGGATTAAAAATAATTTTAACATGTATAACAATAATGATACTAATAACGATGGGAATAGGCCTTTTAATTGGATTCATTGGTTATACATCACAGTTTGATACTGATATGGAGTTTATAAACTGGTGGAATAGTGATGGAATTTATTTAGCACAGATATATTTCTTTATTATGTTCCTAACTATCGTGATTGTTCTTTTTGTGAGCATTTATTACACCATGACTATTGAATATCAAATAACAAATTCCGAAGTGATCGTAAAAAAAGGGGTACTCAATAAGACGGTTAAGCATATTCCTTTTAGAACAATAACAAATGTTAGTTCACGATATGGACCTTTTGATCGTATATTTAGATTGGGTACTTGTGAAATTGAAACTGCTGGAAAATCAGGACAACAAACTGGTCCAGAAGCTAAAATTGAAGGCATCAAGAATTTCTTAACAATACGTGATGAAATTCTTGAAGAAATTCGTAAATTTAAGGGTCAATATACCACAACAACTGAGTTAGACACTCAAGAAAAACCAGTTCTTGAGGAGAATTTTCTAAAAGCGATTTTAGTTGAACTTAAGGAAATTAAAGAGGTTTTGTCAAAATAACCTCTTTTTTCCGTAAAAATCTCCCTTATAAAATATTGTGGATCTATGGATCTAAACGACCAAAAACGATCAAAAAACGATAAGATGTGCCAAATGAATATTTGAGGCGATTTTATGAATATTGTAGAAATCGAAAATCTGACGAAGAAATATAAGAAAGTAACAGCCTTAGATAATGTCACATTGGATATTAGAAAGGGTGAAGTCTTTGGATTGTTGGGGCCAAATGGAGCAGGTAAAACAACACTGATAAGACTTCTCATTGGTTTAATTAAACCCACATCGGGTACAGCTCGTATTCAGTACGATGGTTTTGGACCCTATGATATTCGTAAAGACATTATGGAAATTCGAAAAAAAAGTAGCCTTCTACCTCAAGAGGCAGAAGTCTATGAGAACCTAACAGCAAAAGAGAATATACTTTATTATGGAGAGATGTATGGTATGCCCTCTGATAAGGCATTAAGGAGAACTGAAGAACTTATAGATTTAATTGGGCTTCGTGGAAGAGAGAATGACGTCACTAAAGAATTTAGTGGAGGTATGAAACGAAAAGTATTGGTTGCACGAGCCTTAGTGATGGATCCTGATTTAGTATTTCTTGATGAACCAACTACTGGAATTGATATTCTTGGAGCACGGACAGTACGTAATCTAATTAAGAAGTTGTCCAAAGAACTTCATAAAACGGTTATACTCACTACTCATGATCTGAGTGAAGTTGGTGAGCTTTGTAATAGGGTTGGAATTATGGTGAAGGGAAAGTTAGCAGCAGTAGGAACACCTGATGAATTGGAGCAAAAATTCCAGAAAGCTGGTATTGAAGATGTGTTTATCGGATTAACAACGGGAGAAGGTGTTATATCCGAAGTAACTTTACCAATAAAGAAAAAAAGAGGATTAATGAGTCTTTTAAGTCGTAGGTGATAAATATGGGCATTTTAAATCAGATTTTCTCTCTTGTTAAGCAAGAACTAAGATCAGCCAGTCGATCACGATATATTGTACTAAGTTTTATCTTGATGCCAATGTTGATGTGGGGGATACAAGGAGGAGTTCAAGTACTAATTGGAGCGTCACTCGAATCCTCCCAACAGGGACAGGTAATATATTTTGTCAATTATGATACTGGGAACGGGACGGATAATATGGGAAATGAATTTTTATTAGCTTTGCAGACTAGTACCCAAACAAATGGATCCTTACTATATGGTGCAATAATAAACCATACACGTTATGCTAATTACAATTATAGCCAATTAATGACGATTATTCATGACTCTAAGACTGCTAGTAAAGCTACTCCTCTAATAATTATTCCTAGCAATTTTACTAGTGTTTATACTGCGTTTGACATTAATGTAAACCCTATTTTTCCTAGTGTCGAATTATATAGCCTTCCTGGGGGTTTGATAGGAAGTTCCCTTCTTGAAGCAGCAATAGGTATGATAGTTTCTTCAGAACCCTTCACGATGGTTAATGTTGATAAAGCCACAATAATTTCAAAGGAATCTATTACTTTTCCAGGAGAAGAAGGTGCAGCAAGTTCTTTTGGAGCTGGATTTATTGGTTTTTTATCAGTGATTATTGCTGTTATGGCTCCTTCCCCATTTGTTTCAACCTCTTTCGCTGGAGAACGTGAAAAGAAAACAATGGAGTCCTTACTTGCATTACCGATTTCTCGATTTAATATTCTACTAGGGAAGGTGCTAGCAGGCATGGTTTTGCTTACAGTTTTTGCAGTGATGAATCTCGTAGGTCTTTTAGGTTTTTCATGGCTTTTGAGTAGTCAATTTGCTGATAATGATATTGGAACATCGGCAATGTTTTCAATAGATATCTCAATTTGGTTATTGTTATTAGTTGGAATTACCATGTTCCTTTCTGCATTTGTATCTATTGGTATTGGGATATCAGTAGCCAGTTTAACAAAAGATGTTCGATCAGCAGAATCTCTTTATACTTTAATTATGTTGGTTCCATCCATGGCTGTAGGTATTACTGGAATGTTTGGTGCTTTACCTGAAGATGCTTTTGGTGGTGCAGGTATATTTCTTTATATAATTCCATGGGCTCATAGCTTGGCTCTTTTAAGTAAAGGACTTTATCCGCAAACTTATGCATCTTCTACTCTAACAGGAAGCATTCCAACAGATATCCTTTTACATGTTGGATATATTGGTCTTGTAATCATCATCTGTTTGTTTATTGCTTCAAAAGTGTTTGAACGGGAAAATATCTTAACCTAACAAACACTATTTTCTTTTTTCCATTATTCATGAATATAAAATAGAATTAATAATTGAGGCATAGTTTTAAAATTTATAATGCAAATAGAAAAAAGAAAAGCCAATCTATTTTTCCTTTAAATAATTTAAGAAACGCCTTGCAGTATAAGAGAATTTCAATGAATCTAGCTCTCCATTCCGATATTTTGTTTGTTGGGATTGATATAGATCAAACCAATCTTTATCCTCCTTGACTTCAAGGTCGATTTTATCTTTATATTTAGTTATTTTAGCAATTAAGTCTTGAATTTCTGCGTCTTCAACTTGTTTTCCAGGTCCAATTTTTCTTTCCACAGGAACA
>NZ_CDLCQJ010000107.1:0-10321 GCF_975850365.1 Candidatus Hodarchaeum mangrovi
AGGAAAGTAAATCTATTAAGGAGGAAGGCTATCGTTTTGTTGATCTCTGTGGAGAATCAACTTATATGATAGTTCCTAAAGCTAAAAAAACATATGATATCGCTAAATTAAAGAAAGTTTTAGCTCAAAAATACTCTGTTCGACATGTGGGGAAATTTTCTCTTATTTTATCTTTACTTGATAATGTTCAAATTTCAATCTTTAAGGGTGGTAATGTATTAGTTCGAAATGTTATCTCAAAAGATGTAGCATTAGATATCTGGCACAGAGTAGAAGAAGATATCAATTAAGTATTGAAAAACTGGGATTTTAGTTAACAATTATTGAGTAATCATAATCTTTGAATCCTAAAGTCTCAACTCATTTCTTTTACAAAAATTTTAATATAATGACTAATAATACAGAATAAAGCTAAAAAACGCGAAATTTAATATGCTACTATTATTATAATAGGTTATATATTTTTAAATTAACATGGAAGAAAAGAATATCGACTCTCCATTCTTTAGAATTTGCTGTATATTAATTCAGAACAAAGAAAAAAGTTGGTGTTAATCTATGGCAGATGTTGTATTTTCCGCATTCGATGAAAGAACAGGACCTGTTGCAATTTTCAGTACCATTCAAGATCCAGTTCTAACCAAAAAAATTGCTGTTAAATCTATTGTCTCTACATTAACTTCAGTACGGACCAGTTCTTCCGAGCGACTGGAAGGCGAAGCTATTATTCCATTTCCTAATGAAAATCGAATTGCTTTCATCTTTTATACATCCTTAGACCAGAAAACTGAAGGAGGAGAGTACAGAGTAATTTCGTTAAGTGCAATAGTTGATAATCAGAAAAAATCAGGGTTATATTCTAATGCAACTATACTCTCTCAAGCTGCAGGGGAAATAAAAAATGCTCTAAATCGTGATTATAAATTTGGTCAACCTCTATCCAGTGAGCTTTCAGCAAGACTGAAAGGCTGGGGTGAACTTACTAAAACCCAAGAAATGGCTATTATTGCAGAGCGAGAAATTAAATTCGGTTTGAAAAGTCTTTTTGAAGTATTCCCTGTAAAATCTGGTTTTCGTTCATATGACGATCCTTTAGTTCCTGTTTTTATAGGAGTATTATATAAAATCCCTGTTGTCCTTATAGGACCTAATGTTGAATTTTTACTAGAGATCGCAGATATTATTAGAAGTTATATGCCTGAAGAAGAGTTGGATGTAAGACTTACCATTCCACTTGATTATAAATCCCAAGCTGTAGCATCTAAAATTCCTAGAGCTGATATGATACTTCTTAATGAGGAACAGGATAAAAGAAAGAATTTCTATCGTGATCCTGTTATTACTGCTGGGATAGGGAAGGATTCTAAATTTATTAATTATTCCCCCCCTGAAAAGCCTCACAAGATTATCGAGAGGATAATAAAGAAGGCAAGGGAGTTTACTGATGAGATGGTGGCCAATCATTATCTTGCAGGAGAAATACTCTCTTATTTCACAAAATTAGATCATTTAAAGGACTATTGTTTGACTGGAAGAGAAGCAAGGGTAAGGGATATTGCGAAAAATTTTGATGTCGATGAGGATTATATTATTACTTTAGCTGAGGGACTTCGAACTAGAATGGAAGTTTCGGAAGAGTCGCTAAATAAAATGCTCCAAGATGGCCCTCCTTTTTCTAAAATGGATATACGTGGTCAGAAGAATATCGGATTCATACGTTAACTAATTCAATAAAATAAAGATTCCAAAAAAGGAATATTCTATAATGGTACAGCGTGATAAGAAAATAGACAGTAAGATTTCTATCCTTGAAGATGAGAAAAAGGTTCTAAGCGGGTTAAAAGCCTATTATGAAGAAAATCTTTCTTATGCAGATCTAGAAGAAATTGCTGGTATATCTATACGGGAATTTAAACGTTATCAAAAGGATAATGATTATCCATATCGTGTTGGAGTTTATAATCGAAAATCTGTTTTTGAAAAAATTAATCAAAGGATTTCTGAAATAGATAACGAAATCCTTAAGTTGAAAGAATCTCTTTTTGGTACTTTAGATCAAATCCTCTTTATCCCTTCATGGAGTAGAATGATCGGCTCAAGTTTCAATGGATTCTATTTAAATCAACCCGTTCAGAAAATCTTTCAAGATAATGTTGTTTTAATCCCTGATTTAGCTTTAACTGGTTTTGAAGAAACAACTTCTGAACCATTCTTTTTTATTACTGGTGTTGGGCTTTACTGGGTGAAATTTCAACTAGGTCCTGGTTCTATTGTAACAGATTATCGTGAGATTACCGGATTAGTCCTTCCTCTTGATGTCTATGAAAAAGCGCAGGATGAAACAGGAACAATCCTTGGGAGTGAAAAAATTCGGATGACGGAATATATGACTTCTATTCCTTTTTCTTTAGTTATTGCTGAACGTACAACTCAGATGTACTTGAGAGGAGTTTTAGCTAGAAACGTATTTTTACCAAATAAAGAATGTTTTGACCAATTATATGAATCATGTAAAGATCCAAATAGTTTTAAAGCCGAAGATGGACTAAAAATATTATCAGGTGGTTTATCAACCCAGAGACCACTTTATACAAATGAGATATTGACTGAAAAACATTTAGGAGATTATTCCACATTAACAGCAGGTATAAAAAATGTACAACCTAAATTAAATAAAATTCTATCCGATTTACAGATAGATTCAACACATGAGGGTTTTTTTAACAAAATTCAGAAGATAAAAACTGAATTTCGTGATGTTGGAAGAAATTTACTTTTAGACTGGATGCCTAGTCATCTTACGTGAATAGTTGATGTGAGAGGGTAAATCTGCATTAATTACATACCTCTGTTAAAACACTTTGAATCTTTTGAACTTCTTCTTCTGTCAAACCAGGATGGATGGGAACTTCAAAATGAGATCTCGCTATCTTTTCTGTTATGGGGAGAGTCAATTTAGAATATTCTGGATATTCAACATACTTACTCCATCTCCAAGACTTAATCCCTTCTTTGTAAGTTGGTTGTTGGTGGCATGGAATTGCATAAATTTGCCTTGATCCAACTCCTTTATTGTTCAATTCTTTCACTATTTCAGGAGCTGTCTTATTTGATGACTCTTCAACCACAGGAGCGCAAATATAGTGACTATGTACTACTCCTTTAGGAATTCTTTGCGTTCGGATAGAATATAATTCATCTATAGTTTTACGAATAGCATTTGCATTTTTTGCACGTTGAGCTAGCATCTTTGGAAGTTTATTAATCTGGATTAATCCAATTGCAGCAAGTGGATCAGCTAATCGGTAATTATAGCCGATTGTATAATGATTATACCCTCCCTGAGGACTTCTTCCATGATTTTTGATACTTCGAATCACTTTTGCCAATTCATCATCATTTGTTATTACCATTCCTCCTTCACCAGTTATCATATTTTTTGTTGCATAAAAAGAAAAACATCCAACGTTTCCAAACGTTCCAACATGCTTTCCATCTATTCGTGCTCCATGAGATTGACATGCGTCCTCAATTACTAACAAATTATGCTCTTCTGCGATATCATTTATTGCTTTCATATCCGAGGGTAAACCAAAAATATGTATTGGTAAGATTGCTCTTGTTTTTGGTGTGATTAATTCTTCAATTTTTTCTGGATCTATATTATAGGTTTCAGGATCTATCTCTGCAAAAATTGGAATACACCCTCCAAAGCTAATAGAGTTTGCTGAAGCTATAAAAGTAAATGATGATGTTATAATTTCTGAGTTAGGGGGAATTTTCAATCCTTCAATTGCCAAATGTAAAGCAGCTGTTCCATTAACAGTACATATAGCATGTTTTACCCCTGTAAACTTTGCAAATGCATCTTCTAGCGATCTTGCGTTTTTTCCTTCTACTAAACCTTTTGATCTTACTGTTTCAGCTACTAATGACACTTCATCTTCAGAGATCTGTGGCTGTGCAACAAATTTCATTATAGGCTGGGCTCCTTTAAAAAAATCATTATTATTACTAGATTTATGTACCTTTACTTATATTAAATCTATACAAAAATTCATTTCAGTAATATAATTAAGCTTAGAAATAGTTTCCTAACAGGGAATCACGGAATGAAAGATGGATTCAGCTGTATCACTTGATAGAATTATCAAAAATTATCAACAAGTTGTTTCAATAGTAAAATCTTATTCTTCAAATAATATAACTCCAAAAATAGTCATTGTTACCAAAAACCAGCCACTAGAACGAATTTCAGAACTAGCAGAGTATATAGATTCTCCAATCTTTGGAGAAAATCGTGTTGAGGAGGCTTTAGGTAAAATCGATGAATTGCAGAATCAAGATATTGAGTGGCATTTTATTGGTCATTTGCAACGAAATAAAGTTAAAAAGCTTGTTGGAAAAGTAGCAATGATTCAATCATTAGACCGATTGCCTCTTGCTCTAGAAATACAAAAAAGAGCATCTAATAAAGAGCTAATTGTCGATTGTCTTCTTCAAATAGATATTAGTCGTGATGGAACAAAATTCGGTCTTGTTCCTGATGAAAAGCAAATAATTATTTTTTTAAAGGAAATTGAAAAACTTAAAAACTTGAGGATTTGTGGTTTGATGACCATTGCACCTTTTATTGAGGCTAAGCGAACACAATCTTACTTTCGTCAAATGAGAAGTATATTTGATAAGCTAAAGGATCTTCCATTACCAATTAATGTTGAATTGAAGACTTTATCTATGGGAATGTCGAATGATTATCAGTTCGCTTTGAAAGAAGGATCAAATATGGTGAGGTTAGGCACCGTTATTTTTCAAAAATGAGATTTCACGGGTTAAGTACTGCAATGATCGAAAGAAACGCAAATAAATTAAACTTAGAATAGCTATTTTAGGAGTGGTTGAATGATGACTGCCCAAGAGGAAATTTTTTCACTTAATAAGACTGAAATCAAACTTTTTTCTACTTTAATAACATTTGGCGCACAAACTAAACGAGATTTATTTATTAATTCTGCTGTAACCGATGAAAAAGCAGAAAGTTCACTTGCATCCTTGATTATTAAAGGATTAGCACGTCAGGATAAAGAGTCAGGAATAATCTTCTCTACACTCCCATTAAAGAATTTAATTACACTCTTAGAAAGGAATAATGAAAAATTACAAACAAATTTGAAGCAAGATTATCAGGGTATTAGAAAATCCTTTGAGGAAAATTTACAAAAATTCAAAGAAGTTAATGAAAAACAACTAGAAGAGTTAAAAACATCCAATCTAGTATTAAAATCAGCTTTAAAGAAAGAATGGGATTCTTCTGAGCAGCTACGAAGAGAGAAATCTGAGGAATACATAGAAGATGTTTTAACTTCCACAAGTAATCGTGTTTCTGAAGTTCAAGCAAAATTTGATGGTATTTTTACAGCTAAAAAAGCCTCACATGAAAAAAAATGGACAGATGCAGTGGATCAATTTCAAAATATTCAAGACATCAGTTCTAGAATTCTACGAGAATCAATCACAAAATATGAAAAACAGCTTTTGGAGATTATAAGATCTACAAGTACTCGTATAAACACAATTCAAACACGAATATTAGATATTATAACTACTCTCGAAACAGAATCGAATGTTCAAATGCAAGAGTTTTTTACAAACACTGAATCCACTTCTAATGAGTTTAAAGGAAATTTAATGAGTGGACTAGAAACCTCTCGAAATTATGAAAAAAATTTTGTGAATGAACTAAAAAAGCAAATCCAATCATCTCTAGAAGCAGATATTTCGAAAGCATTGAGCAGTGTCATCACTCAAATTGCTCAGGATATTGATAAAGAAATCGAAGATGCCCTTGTCGGTGTTAAACGGAAAACCGAGAACATTATTAAAGATAACTCACAACAAATAAAGCAAGAATTTCAAGAATTTGTGGATAACGCATCAGAGTTAATCTCGGAGCAAAAATCCCCCATAAATGTTTTACAATCTGAGATATTGGAACTTTCGACGGAACAAAAAATTACTACTCAACAAGATCTCTTTTTAAAACAATTTGAATCACTCCTTACATCAGATCTTGTAGCTCTTGAAACAAACTACCGTAAAGTTCAGAAAATGGCAATTGATGTAATGGAAAATATAAGACGAGATGCCAAGAAACAATTAATCACACAAAGTTCTGAATTTGAACGGTTAATTCAAATTTTCTATGAAAATTTAGAAAAATCAATAAATCGAAAAGATACAGATGTCGTTCGACTCCACCAACTATCACAATCTGTTAATGAATTCCTAAGAAATCTTTTGATTTCGATTCCATCAAGAGCAAATCAATTGAAAACACAATTAAATGAATCCTTTAAACTAACTTCAAGCGAATTGGAAAAGAACATGGGGGGACAATCTCTGACTTCTTTAAAAGAAATAAATGAAAAAATTTCTGATTCGCAAAAGAGAGTTGTTAAGATTTTCAATGAAACTACTAGTGAAGGAGAAAAAGAGATCCAGAATTTATTATCATCTTCAGATCATATTCTTAATGTAGTATCTTCTTTACATGAAAGTTTAAATGAAAAAATTCAAAGTCGGTTTGAACAACGTTCAAAAGTCCTTACTACGGAAATAGATGCAGTTTCAAGGAATTATCAGCAAGTTCTTTCAGGTTTAGAATCAGATTATACTGATATTTATGATAGAATTGAAGCTCAAAATATTTCGAATATGAATGATATTGAAACAAATTTACAAAACTCAACACTTCACCTTAAAACTGAAGTTGATAATATTTTTGGTAAAACAGGTCAAAATAATAGAGAATTTCTTACCCAACTAGAAACAAACCTTCAAAATCAAATAGAAAGAATACTTAATGTCATTAAAGAAGGTTTTAATCAAATTAAAAAAGAATTCACAACAGAATTGAATGTTCAAATAGAGAATGTCGAGAAGAACAATAAAACATCTCATGATGCGTTACAAACTGTAATCGATGGTTTTTCTGAACAAACAAACCAATTTATCGATACTTATAAGTCAGAGATAAAACAAGCAGTTGATGAAAGAGAGAAAATGTTCTTAGATTTAGTTGACGAAAATCGTAGAGCTGTTGATGAGGTGATTGGATTACATAAATCACAGATCACTAAATATCAAGAAAAAGGGCCAACAGATATTTTGACTTTCATCAGCCAAATCGAAACTGAAGTATTAAACCAGAATAAAAATCTTAAAGGTGCATTAGAAGAAATTCAATCTGTTTATGATGGTTTATATGATTCAACAATGGATGAGGTTTCAGGATTAATTAAACAAGTACAAGAAAGCGCAGAAAAGTTGTCCTCAGTTGTTTCTGGATCTTTACAGGCAATTTCCACAAGTTTATTGCGTACTAACGATCAGATTGAATCTTACTTTGTAGAGTCGATTTCAGAGTTAGAGAATCAGGTAGATGTCGCAACTGGTTTTGTTACTTCTGAAATCGAAGCTTCTTCTCAATCAGTAGAAGAGGAAGTAAAAGTATTGCGAAGTGAAATGGAAGATACCATTAAAAAACTGAGTACTGAAATTAAGGATTCTATCGCTCATCAAGATCAAGAGTATCAAACAAAAATACCTGAAATTGGCCAAAGCTTTTCACAGGCGTTCGATGGACTTATTCAGGAAAGAACAAAATTAAATCAAGAATTAGAACAAAAAACTAAAGAGAATCTAAGTAATTTGACTGAGAATTGGCAAAAGCAAATAGAAAAAACTAAAAATAGGCTTCAGGAAGTTACTGAGAGTATAGAAGTCGCTATCCAAACCAATATAGAAAATATGGAAATTATTGCAGATAAAAACACTGAATTAACTATTAAAAGACTCAATGAGGTTTTAAATCTCGATTCTACTGAAGATCTGTTTGGATTAAATGAAATTAAAACAACGGTAAAACAATATAATAAAAGGCTTAAGACTGCAATAAGTGATAGTTTAAAAATTCATTTAGAGGATTTTGATAAGAAATTACCAGAGTTGTTAAATTCTTATGATGCTATTCATACTCAGACGGAGGATGATATGACTAGATTCATTGAAGATTTTACAGACATGATATCAAGTTATCGAACTACATTTACAGCTCGTTTTCATGATTTTTTGACTGAAGAACGGAAAGAACTAGATTTTTCTGAAGTTAAAGAAGAATTAAGTAGTTTTACTAGAGATTTTTCACAAGTCTCCACGAAAAATATTGAAGATATTATCAATGATTTGACCGAAAGAGTTCAAACATCTCTAAAGAATGTTAATGAATCTAAAGACAAAATACAAGAATTAATTACAGAATTAGCCTTAACGATCAATGAAGAGAATAAAAAGCTTTTGAAAGAATTAAATGAACTAAAAGAAAATACAGTTAAGGAATTTAAGATTCAATTACAAGATCTTGACCAATCGATGAATACCAGTATAGATACTTATTATAATGATTTACAAAAGAATTCTCTAAGTATGTCAGGTAATTCTTCTCAACTCACACAAATACTTACCGAAGAATTTGAGAAGCTAATTACTGAAATCTCAGAGAGCTCAAATAATCTTTTAAAAGACCTATTGGGTTCAAATACAAGTTTTAAAGAAGGTTTACTAACTTTAGAAAATGAACTTGCTAAATCTGAACCTTTAAAAGATATACGATTCATTAATCTGGCCAATGAAGATGTAAAAACAAAATATATAACTGAATTGATTAAAGGAGTAAAAAAACAAGTAACAATATTCACATCTAATCCGACTTTGTATCCAACTGGAGCTCTGACAACTATTCCATCAGAAAAACGGATTTACTTCATTACTAATTATGATTTTACCAAAAAAGGCAAGAAATGGGCAAATGAAATCGAGGAGAAATTAAATATCATTTTTCACTCAACATCAGCAGAAAAATTAACTGGGACAGTTATTATTGTGGATGAGAGTCTAGCAATAGTGATTCCAGACGATATTGGCATAATTATTTCCGATCCAAAGATTGTTCCCTTTTTCTCACAAACTTTAAATTCAATTAAAGGCAGAAGAATGAATCTTAAAGGGATTCAGTAGACCTTTTAAATTGTTACTAGTCCAAGTAATCCAGTTTTCTTTAAAGATTTCTTGGTCACCATTCCTTCATTTGTTAGACCTTTCTGTTGGTAATATTCTTCAAGTAACCTTTCTTGCTTTTTGAAAAATTCCTTATTGGAAATAAAAGGTTCGAATTGGTCATCAGATTTAGTAAAACCTGCTCTAGTATTAAATAATCTTTCCAATAAAGTAATTCTATTGCCAGTCTTGAATAAATTATTTAGATCCAATTTTAATTCAAAAAAGGTCTCTTTAAAACTATTTGCGAAATTTTTTGTGGATAGTCCAAAATTATTAATGAAAATTGAGGGTAAAAAGGAAAATAAAAGGTTACTAATCTCTTCAGGAAGAAAAAGTTTTGGAAATCTTTGGACTAGTATGAATGGAAGAAACCTGGAACACAAAACCAGTGAGTCCATGGAAGCAAGAATATTTTCCAGTAAGATTATGGTTTTAACGATTCCTTTAATCGATTTGCTATTTAATTTGTATGGATTTCCTAAAATACTAGGAAAGAACATGTAATCAGAGTGTAGCTCTGAAGCGCTGTATGAAGAAATACTGTGTGCCAATGCTATTTCCTCTGTATTTGGATAATAATATAGTCCAGCAAATTGATTTTTAATAGCTGGAGAAGGCTCAGATGTTTGTTTATATAAATATGTTTCCCCTCTTGCTAATTTTTCTCCTAATCCAGTTACAGAAATAATTGAATCAATTAATCGAAGTAATGCAGGATCTCCCCATGTTACTCCAATAACTTCATCTAGCAATTTTCTTCTATCTTCTTGAATGTTCAATAAGGAACCGATACTAGCCCCTAGAGACAATGGATCTAAAGCCTCTGAAGCGCATATCTCAATTGCATTTTGAATTGATGTTAAATCGGTTATTTTAAGGTTTAAACCCAGACCAAGGAAATCCTGATATTTATTATGTGAGCACCTTATAGGACACTTCCAACAATCATAAGTAGAGCGATAACCTTGAAAAGAAGAAATTTTTTCTGGGTTCATCGATAGCAAACGAGAACAGTTTTTGATACCTATTATTCTTTTTTCTAAGGCTGGGAGTATGAGAGAAAATGTACCACGAGTCTTAATCATTTTATACCAATAATGATTTTCTAATTGTGACAGAAATTCAGTATCATTTTTTAGTAAACATTCTATTTTTTCTTCAGACGGTGGTTCCCTGATCACGATAGCTTTAAGGTTTTTAGAGG
>NZ_CDLCQJ010000108.1:0-19621 GCF_975850365.1 Candidatus Hodarchaeum mangrovi
AGAAAATTTCAAATATTAACAGCTTAGGAAATAATTATTTCTTCCCAATAAAAAATAGGATTGATGCACTAGAAATTCCTTTTTCCTGAATTTGTGTCTTAATTATTTCTCCCTCTTTTCTCAATTTTTGTATACTAGGATGATCTTTTAGCATCTCTAAACGCTTAAAATCACGATCAATTCCTTTAAGAGCAAAATTAATTATCTCGTGGTTTTTTGGATCTTCACATTCGAATTTATTTTCACAAAAAAGACATTTAATGTAGTGTGTTGATTCGTAAGTGCAACTAGCTTTTAAATTCAAATTATTAAGAATTCTCTTTATTTTTCTTCGCGAAAAGGTTTTATTATGAGGGATTCCTAGTAAATTATCAATTTTAGCTCCCCAATGGTGCTGAAGCATATCGTTTTTTTGCGATTCTGATTGATTGCCATCTGAAAATGGTTCTTGGATAATAAAAGTTCCATCAGGTTTTAGTACACGCTTCATCTCACTTAGTACTGAATCAATGTTTGAAAGATGATGTAAAGAGTGTGATAATGAAACAGTATCGAATATATCATCCTCAAATTCCAAGTTTTCAGCATTCATTTTTAAAAATTTTACTGATCTGTCTGCATAATCCTTTTTCATGGATTCTAAATCATCAAATTTAATATCAACACCAATAAACGTAGAATAATCTTTCAATGATTTCTGTAGAACAGTAATAAAGTTACCTTTCTCAGTAGCAACATCTAGAATCTTTCCCCCAGAAATCTTTTGTAAATTTTGTACTATTTCCTTTGCACTAGATTGAGCTAATCCATGAGGAAGTCTTTCCATGTTTAGCTATCTCCCATAATATTTAGTCTTCAATAATATCTGATCCAAGTAATAGGATGATTGTTTCCTATACATTAAGTTACTTTCTTTTTCTTTAATAATGTTATGATTGACCATGATCCAAAGTGAATAGCATTAACCTGCAATGAACGTATTAATACACTCGATTTAAATGATATTATCTCCTTAATGGCGGAAAACCATTATTTTATTGATACAGAAAACAGAATTGAATAGAAAAACAAATAAAAACAAGCTGAAAAGATTTTTTTCAAGGATTTCCAGATTAAATTAATTTGTTCTATCCAATAATATTATGAGACAATTTTATTATCCTATTAAACCATTCTGAATTTTCTGAATCCTCACTGGGTTGACAAGTAATTTTAACAGTAAAAATAGATTAGATTTAAGACATAGAAGAGCAAATTTATTTAGATGAGGAATAAAATTGTAAGCATTTAACATAGACTAAGAAAGAGAAAGGGAAAACCCAACAATAACATTACTTTTGAATAAATCGGAAGTAAATTTTAGGGTTTTAAAATCAATTTACCTAGAATATTGTTTTTGGATATAATATGACACCCCACGAATACAGGAATATCAAAAATCCTAATAAATGCGAGTAAATTCTTGAGACACCTAAACTTTAGAGGTGTATCATAACTTGGAGGTAAAATATGCGTTATATTGACATGCAGACTTGGTCTCGACAGGATCATTTTAGATTATTTAACACATTTAATCATCCCCATTTCAGTATGTGTGCAAATATCGATGTGACAGCATTTCAACCAGTTGTAAAGCAATGTGGCTATTCACTTACCATAGCTATTGTATACATAATTGCACGAGCATCGAATGCGATTCCAGAGTTCCGTTACCGCATTCGTAAGGAGCAAGTGGTTGAACATGAGATTGTAAACCCAAGTTTTACAATTCTAGTGAATGAAGATCTTTTCACCTTCTGTACAATTGAGTACACAGAAAATTTCTCAGATTTTGCATCAAGAGCCGAAGAGAGGGTTACTTATGTGAAATCAAACCCAAGCTTAAATGAAGATCCTGGAAGAGATGATATGTTGTTCATGACTCCAATACCTTGGGTTTCTTTTACAAGTTTTATTCATCCAATGAATTTTCATCCTGCAGATTCTATTCCACGGTTTGCGTGGGGAAAAATCTTTAATGAAGGGGGATTATTGAAAATTCCATTAAGTGTCCAGGGGCATCATGCAGTCATGGATGGAATACATATGGGCAGGTTTTACGAAAAAGTAGAGGAATTCTTACTTCATCCCAAGGTTATACTAGAGAGTATGTAAAAGCAGTTATCATTTCTATTATCAACTGGTTAGACATAAACCTGAAAATTTTTTGATCTATTAGAAATTTTATATCAAATCTCGGACATGAATTTGTTGTCAAAAAAGAAGGGATAAAATTATCCCAGAAATATGTAACTTACAAGATGTCCTATTGAAATAAGCCATTTTAGGATGATAAGAGATCCTAAAATTAAAAGAGATTGATATTCATTGATATTAAACGGAAGAGAAATATTAAGGAATATTAAAGCAGATAAAATGATTATTAGTGCGCCAATAATAATTCCTAACAAAATAAATGGATGTATCCAATTATTTCCAGTCCAATTCAGACGGGTACCTATCGCTAAAATACACATCATGAAACCAATAATGAATAGAACGATAAAAGTCTGATTAGTAGATGAAAGAAATGGTACCTCTTGTTTGTTTAAAATTAAGTACATTATTCCTAAGACAATCAATCCTAAGATAATCAGTGCTAGTTCAGTCAATAAATTCATGTTTTTTACCTCGCTGATTAGTTGTGTTTGATTTGTTTGTTTAGTTTGCATTTTAATTTCCTCTTAAAAATTTCAAAAGATCTTTTTGGTCAATGGTTAGTCGAATTTCCCCTTGTGTAAACAATAACACAAGGATTGTCGCATCATCTACAAAGATATGCTTCAGTTCACCAAGATTAGAGCTAAATAAGTAATATGAATTCCATACATCAATAATAATTGAAGGTTTTTCATTTGATACCATAATACTTATTGATCGACTATTTGCCATTTAAGATTCAAGGAATATTAAAAAAAGAGTATTCTTAAAGTTTATTTGAGAAATTTGGAACTAATTACAGATTTTGTATTTTTTTCAAGATCTGAAATTTTTTATAATTTAGAAGCAACACGAAACTTGCTTTTTTTCCAAAAAAAGTCCCAAACTCTTTCTAAATAGTTTATTCCTAAAGGATCTGTTACAAAAAAGGCATAATTTGCATCAATTACCCCTTTTAGGTTAGGTAAAAGGAATAAGCCAATTTTATGGTCTAAAATCATAATATTATATTCCACTACCTCGAGGGTTCTAATTTCAAATTCCTTGCAATCCTTATGGAAAAAATCTAAATTTAAATTCTCATCTTTTGCATAAATAGGTGCAATAACAAGTACTTTATCAATTTTAACATCAGCAATTCTTGGTTGAGGATGATCAACCATAAGGTAAATCTCTTGATTATGTTTTTTTAACCTATCTATAATATTTTTTACAATTAATCCTGCTCCCTCAATAAGTTCTGCATGCTGTAAATCGCAAATATCTCTTACCAAATTCATGGGTAAATTAGGTAATGGATGATTTTTAAAGAACTCAAAATGATTAATTAGAAATTCTAAAGGAAAAATACAGTTTAAGATTGTTTCCCCAAAAATAGAGAGATGATTTTGACGATCAATTCTCTCAATTAGCTTCAAATTGTTTAATTCACTTAATTGACGTGAAATTTCAGGTTTTGATAAATTTAATCTTGAGGCAAGTTCAGATAAGGTTTTAGAGCTATCATTTAGACTCTTTAAAATGCTTAATTTTGTATAATTTGTTAAATCGCTAAACAAATCCATTTTTCTCGTCCATTCCTTATTTCTAGCGATGCTTTTTATTTAAATTGTTATAATGATTATACCATTAAGATTTACAAAAAAGTAAGAAAGCCTGTTTAACCAGTCAATATTCGATTAATTTTGAGATTGGTTATTATACCAATGTCTATAAGCCTATTTTATGAGCTTCATTGAAGTGTTAATCCTTGCATTCTTTGTTGCACTGACAGGGGCAATGTCACCAGGTCCTCTATTAACATATTCTATTTATAAAGCGATACAAGCTAAATCAAAAGCATTTCTAGTAGGAATTTTCGTTTGTATAGGCCATGCTATTTTAGAATTCGTTTTAATCCTTATTCTCCTTATGGGGATGGGTCCTTTCATCTCAAATAAAAATATCGTTATTTTAATTGGTATAGGTGGAGGAACATTATTACTTTATTTTGGAATCAGTCTATTAAGAGATATAAATAAGGTTAAAGTTGATATTGAAGAAATTTCACAATTAGAAAAGAATGTAAGTTTAACCAATCACCCAATTATCGGAGGGGTTTTTATCTCAATGTCCAATCCATATTGGTGGTTATGGTGGGCTGTAATTGGTCTGAATTTCATGACACAGTTTGCTGTTTCTCTTAGCAATTTACCAGAGTTCTGGGGATTCTTCATTGGTCATGAATTAGGTGATTTTGCATGGTATGGTTCAGTTACTTTCGGAATCGGGATAACACAGAAATTCATTACAGATACTATCTATAAAATAATTATTGTCTGTTGTAGCATATTCATGATGATCTTTGGTATGTATTTAGCAATCTCCCCATTCTTCTTATAATTGAATTTTTTTTATTAAAAACCTCGTAAAAAAGGAATCTAGGCTTTGCAAGTCTCTCTCATCTAAGACCTTATTCCTTATTCATTACTTTTAAATCAAAAATGAGTTATTATGCAAAAATAAGATTCATTCATTAGAAATTCGATAGGGTAAATGTAGGATGGCATTAAAAGAAGAATATCCCCTACCAATTGGGAAAAAATTGACTAGCCGAATTGCTGCCATTGATTTTGTCCGAGGATTAGTGATGATACTAATGGCACTTGACCACGCCTCAAGTTACTGGAATTCAGGAAGATTCTTTGGGGAATTTTATTATGCACAGCGTCCGCTGATTTTACCTGATCTATTACAGTTTCTTATTCGATTCGTTTCGCACTGGTGTGCTCCAACTTTTATATGCTTAGCTGGTACATCTATGGTCTTTTTTGAGTCAAGAAGATTAGAAAAAGGAGTTTCCCAAAAAGAGATCACTAAACATTATATAATTAGAGGAATTATTCTTTTATTAATTGAGTGGATCCTGATTGCCCCTCTATTCAAAGCAGGGTTCTTATATTTTGGCGTTCTTGCAATTATAGGAGTAGGTTTCATCCTTTTTGCATTTATTCGAAAACTTGATACAAAAATAATACTTTCTTTATCTCTACTTCTGCTATTATCACCTATATTTGGTGAATTTATATGGAATCCACTTTTTAATCCTGGTGCACACCCAGTTAGTTTCTCAATATTTAATTTAGGAAATTTGGGGGGATTTACACAGGATACGTACCTTAAAAATTGGTTAAATGCCATGACCTATAATCCAGCATGGCCATACGGTTTATATCCCCTTGATCCTTGGTTAGGCATTATGGGGTTAGGTATAGTCTTAGGACGGTGGATATTAAAGCAACAAAAAGGTGGAAATGCAAATCAAACCATTGCAAAACATCTTTTTGCAATTGGAGGATCACAAATTTTATTATTTTTCATTCTTCGGACAACTCAAGGATTTCCCTTTTGCTATTTTCCAATTTGGCAAGACACAGGCGTTTTAATTAAAAATGCTTTTACAATTCAGAATTATTTCTTCATGTCAAAGTATCCCCCTTCGATAGTATTCTTACTCTGGACCTTAGGGGGAATGTGCCTTATTTTAGCATTCGGGTTTTATTTCGAAGAAAATATTAGATTTCAGAAGTTAATTAGTCCCATTCTAGTCTTTGGAACTTCAGCTCTATATTTCTATTGTGCACATTTACTATTATATGGAGCGATTCCTGAAATATTAAATCTAGTGAAAGGATTTTCAGTCCAGATTACATTGATTGTCTGGATTATTGGACTAATACTATTATATCCCAGTTGTTTAGAATTTCAAAAATGGAAGAAAAAATACCCAAATTCTGTTCTAAAATATTTTTAATGATTATTGTCATTTAATCAAAGAAAGTTAATTGAAGAGTCCATCTGAATCTTTTTAATAGGATGCTGGGTATTTATTGATTATTGATTATTTCAAGATTTGTAGACCCATCTAATAACAGAAAAAAAATATAAAACCTATTAAATAGATAAATGAATGATACAAAAAAGAAAATATTTTGAGTGGGTTTTTCTTGTCCATTCCAGAAGTTTTTACCTCTATCAAATCGAAACTCCAAAATAATCAGCTAAATTCATCTCTTAATAAACTTAATTTACTAGAAAATCTTCTATATCAGGGAAAAAGCCATGAGCTATTAGATACTTATGAACAGCTTAAGAATATTGGTGAAATAACACGAATAGCCTCAATTGAGGCCCAAGTTCTTGAAATCCTAATTTTTTTTGAACTAGGTGAGTTTCAAACAGGATTAGATCTCACTAAAAAGATTATCAATGTAACCCAGCAATCTGAAGACCAAATATCGGAATTGAATGTAATACTCTTAAAAATAAGGGCATTTTTAGAGCTTGGTGATTTAAAAACAAGTTATGCCATGATAAAAAAAGCAGAAGAATTTCTTCACACTAATAAAGATAAATTGGTTGAACATTTAAGAAGAAAAGAATCTGACCTAGACTACTTAAAAGCTAGGGTTTTCCTAAGAACAGCAGAGTATGATAGTGCGCTTGATTCAGCACAAAGAGTATTAATCAATAGGAGAGAAAACGAAAATCTATATGAAATTGCAGAATGTCTTAATTTATTAGGGATTATCAACATTTCAAAAGGTGATTATCAGAAAGCAAACGAATATTTAAAAGAATCATTAAAGAATTTTAGTAAATTTGATAATAAAAAGGCAATTGCAAAGATATTCAATAATCTTGGGATGAATTACTGGAGAAGAGGTAATTTACTTAAGGCATTAGACTTTTTTCGAAAGAGTTTAACTTTAGCGAAAGAATTGGAAAATTTTACCCAAATAGCAGTGTTACATTTAAACATTGGCCTTATTTATGGGTATCAAGGGGAATTGAATCTAGCATTAAAGAGTTATCAGAAAAGTCTGGCGATAAGTAAAGAATTAGGTCAAAAAACTACTCTTTCAATGTGTTTAAATAATATTGGATTAATATTCCATGCAAGAGGGGATTTTACAAAAGCTTTACATTATTATCAAGATTCATTAGGCTTATTGCAAGAACTAGGTAAAAATCATGACATAGCAATTTGCTATAATAATATTGGAGAAATTTATTGCTCAATGGGGGAATATAAAAAAGCTTTAGATCAGATTAAGAAGAGTTTATCCTTATTTCAAGAGATCAGGGCTATTCCTGATATAACTCTTCCTTTATTCAATCTTGTAGAACTTTCACTTTATTCAGGATTTCCTCAAAAAGCCCAATCATATTTACAGCAACTTCAAGATATAGACAAGAAGGAAAAGCATGGAATAATTAGTCAAAGGTATCGTTTAGCTCAGGCATTGATTTTGAAAAGTGGTAAAAGAGCTAAAATGAAGATAAGATCTTCTGAAATTCTTGAAGAACTAATGGAGGAAGAAATTATTGATCATTCACTCACTGTACGCGCAATGTTTGAGCTTTCAGAGTTGTTAATCGATGAATTAAGAGCGTATGGAGAAGAAGAAGTCTTTAATCAAGTCAAAAAGTTGATTCAAAGATTAGATAAGATAGCTAACGGACAAAAATCATACTCTTTAATGATTGATACATTAATTCTACAGGCAAAAATTTCAATGGTAGAAGGGGATTTAATTGTTTCACAGAAGTTCTTAGATCAAGCGGAACTAATTATAAAGAAAAAAAGGATTCATCAGTTGGTTAATAAACTCCAAGAGGAGAAAAAGCAATTAAAAAACCAATTTGAGAAATGGGAAAGCCTTATTCAGAGTAATGCACCGTTTGGCTTACGATTGGAACAAGCACAAGTCTCTGAATATATCAATGAAGTAAAAAAAGCAAAAAGAGAATGGGGAATATAATCATAATATTGCCTATTGGCTTTATACAGAGAATATTAAGATTAATGAATTGAATTCATTCTTTTTCTGAATTCACCAAGGAAGGAAATGGACTAGCCAAAATGAAGGTAAAATAGCTTTCTGGACCTATTTCCTCAAGTGGTTGCAAATTGAGTTCATGGTTTTCTTGAAATTGATAGAGAAACTGATTGAACTCTTTTTGAAAGAGCTCGCCTAATTCCTTATTCATTATTCCAATAGACATTAGTTCCTTCCCAGTTAGAATATTTTGGATAAATTTGTCGATTTCTCGGCTTTTAAAATTAAATATATTTTCAAGATTTCGTTGAACTGCTAGTAATACTATTTTTAAAAACTCTAAATCCATCTCTACTAATGCTTTTTCTACAACTGCACCTAAATCTCTAAATTTACGCATATGTTGGCTTGGGCTTAGTTTCCAATAATTTATTGTAAAATTACGAATTGATTCTGTTTTTGAGATAAAAACTATTCCTGATCTCTCGAAGGTTCTCAAATTTCGTGTAATAGTCGATTGATCTTTGTTTGTTAAATTAGCAAGTTGTTTTACAGTTAATTCTTTATGAATTATTAAATTCCAAGCTATTAATGCACGAGTTTCAGAGCTAAACAGCTTTTTAAAAAAAGTTCGACTGTTTACTCCTTCCTCTATGGTTTTATTTGCCATTTTGAATCGGTCTCCTTGAACATACTTCTAATTGACACAATCATTACATTTATATATAAACATTTGCACTGTGCATACAGATGTAATGTGCAATGCATACGAGTGCATTGTGCGTTTTAATCATGTATTTACATCGGAGATAAAGAAATGAAAGGAAGAAAAATATTAGCAATAATCGAAGAAAATACAAAGTATTTTGACCTTTGTTACTGGAAAGAACGCCGAAAAAACCCTGATTCACCCGATTTAAGAAATTGGACTACAAAAAAACGAAGAAACTTTCAGAAACTTTGGTATGGTGAGAAAATTGACTCCTGAAAACAAGAGTTATCTAATGGGTTATCTAGTCATCTGGAGTGGGCAATTGATATCGTTATTTGGATCAGGACTGGTTCAATTTGCCATTATCTGGTGGTTAACCACAACCACTGGAAGCTCTTTTATTCTTGCCCTAGCAAGCTTTGCAGGTTTAATTCCATTGGTTATCTTTACTCCTATTTCAGGGGTACTTGCTGACCGTTGGAAAAGAAAACATTTGATTTTATCAACTGATTTCCTTCAGGCATTATTATCGTTTGGATTAATCTTTCTTTTTTACTTAAAATTGGAAAGTTTTATCCTAATCATCGTTATATTATTTCTTCGCGGTATGTTTCAAGCAATTCAATTACCAGCATCCATTGCTTTGGTTCCACAAATGGTACCCAAAAACAAAATTAGTAGAGTCAATGGATTGAACTCTATCCTGAATAATATAATTTATATGGTTACTCCAGTTGCAGGAGCAATATTTCTTGAAATCGCTTCAATTGAGTACATATTATGGATTGATGTCTTTACTTTCTTAATCGCTGTAGGAACATTAGTAGTCGTCTTCGTACCTTCTGTGTCGAAACAAGAAAAAAATAGCGTCCAAAACTACCCTAAAACATCTTTTAAATCTGAATTCATTGAAGGATTAACCTACCTGCGCGTAAATGGATTTATGACCCTTATACTTGGTGGAATGTTCGCGAATATTTTGATCAATCCTCTGTTTTCATTATTGCCTTATTTTATCAAACATATCCATGAAGGAGGAGCATTAGATCTTGCTCTCATATTAGGAGTCTTTCAAATGGGCAGCCTAGTTGGAGCACTGTTCGTAATGGTGAAAAACTTTCAACCACAGTTTAAAAATATAGTGTCTGCAGTTTTTGTTTCTTTTATAGGATTATTTTTACTGGGAATCTCTCCTCCAGGATTCTTCTCTATAATAGTTCTTGGAAGTCTAATTGCTGGTTTAGCATTAGGAACCGTTGATATCATGATAATTAGTATTCTACAAATAAATATACCCGGTGAGTTACAAGGAAGAGTTTTTTCTATTTTATTCATGCTAGTCAAATCCATTCTTCCAATTGCTGTTCTTATCACAGGTGGTCTTGGAGAAGTATTCGGATTATCGGTGATTTACATAATCAATCCTCTACTTGGATTTGGTTTGGTTATATATCTAATATTTGGATCACGAATCTCTAAATTTGATCAAAATATGGTTCAAAGAAGAATGATGATTTCTACATCTAATTGAAAAGCATAATGAACTAATATGAATATAAAAATCAAGATAGGAAGAGGAAACAAAAGATCGTAAAATGATCGAATGGAGGAGGTGATAACACTTTTTCTATTTTTTTTACTCTAAATCCGAATGCTAATATACGATTTTAACTCTTATTATTGGTTTTTATCATAGGATATGTTTTTCTCAATCAAAACAACCTTAAATGATAGAATACAGTATCAATAAAAATATCTATATCCATTAGATTGAGACAACTTAAATCTAATTCTCGTTCATCGCTACCTCAAGGTTTGGAGATCCATCAGGTAATAGAATCCCTTTCTTTATAACTTGCATTAATACACCGTTGGCAGACTTGGGATGGAAGAAAACTGAAAATATACCTTCAGTAGGGGTCATACCTGCTTGTGGAATTCCAGCCTTTTCAAAACGTTCAATTGTATACTTAATATCAGTAGATTCTAATGCTAGATGAAAAAGCCCCTCACCTTTTTTCTCAAGATACCGCTTAGTGGGGCCATCTGTTAAAGGAGTTACAAGTTCAATAAAGCAATTGTTTCCCAAAGGAATAAAGGCATAATCAAATTCTTCATCTTCACCTTTCCCGGTAATATAGCTTTGTCTATTAATTTTAATAGTTTCAGGATTCATTTCAAGAGCCTGACAGTATTTTAAAACCGCTTTCTTCAGATCTGTGACGACTATTCCAATGTGATGAAAATTTGTTTTCATGATCTAACATCTCTAATTAGAGTGGCTATCTAGAAAACTCCAGAGTTCTCTCACCAATTATGGTTTATTAAATATATTTACTAGATGATATTACTCAGTTATTTAACTAAATTCTTTGAAAAATCCTGAACAAATTAACGTTTCCCTTTGCTAATAATTGTAAAACCTTCTTTTTCAAGCAAAGTTTTATGCTATTTTAGTCCTCCTGAAAATTTCTCATTAAATAAACCTTCTGGTTTTAAAATTCACCAATAAAAAATTAATAAATCTTTTCCTTGTTTTGCGGCCTCCCCTACTGCATTTGTAGAAGTCATTATATATTCAGTAAGAGAGGAAAATTTGATTCTTACTTCTGGTTGAAATGAATTAAAATTAGATTTTAGTTTGTTTGAATCTTGAGAATAAAGCTAAAACTTTTTCTTTTTCACTGTAAACAACTATTAGCTCTAAAAAAATAATTAGTGAAAAATATAGAAAATTGTAGGTGTTGAAAAACAAAACTGGTGGGATAAATAGAAAAAGAATACTATTAGTTAAAAAATTATCATAGGTTTTATTTTTCGTAATAAACTTCTTTACCAGTTGCATTACAGTCATTAATCCTATATAAAGAAGAAAAAAACTTTGCCACGATATAAAAAAAAGTATTCCTCCTAAGGGGGCTCCTCCTTTCCCACCGTGCCATTTATGCTGTTCAATCCATATCCAGAATGAGTTTATATGACCAAGGAGAATACCAACACTAGCTATTGCAATATGTCCTTCAATATTCTGTAATTGGATAATAATTCTAAAAACATAATCAATTAATCCTAGGGCAAAAATTGCCTTCCCAATGTCAAATAATCCTACAATTATTAAAGCAGGCCATCCTAATAATCTTCCAGCGTTTGTTGCCCCTAATTGTCCTGTTCCCTCTTCTGTTAGATTAATCCCACGAATTTTTGCCCAATAATAGGAAATAAAAACTGAGCCGCAGAAATATCCTAAAAGACCACTAAGGAATACCTCAAAAATTAATTTTTCTTCCCCCTATATCCTTATTTGGCAAAGCGAAATAAGCAATTAATAATAAACCCGGGCCAGTATTTGCTGCAATCATTGGATCAGCATCGCCTTCAATAATTTGATATTGAGGAAAATATTTATTTATTTCTTGCTTCATTAGTTTTGAATCTTCCTTGCATAAGAAATCACTGATACCAACAATATTCGGTTTTATATTTGTATCTATACTTTTAGATAACAAATTCACCATTATATCTAACGCTTTTTCTCTTTTTCGGGGCCTGTCAACTAAAAATATATCTGAATTTCTCATAATTAGAATTGGCTTGATTGAAAGTGCATCAGCCATCATAGTTGCTATTTTTATACTTATTCGACCTGTCTTATTAACATATTTTAACGAATCTAATGT
Organism: Candidatus Hodarchaeum mangrovi; assembly: GCF_975850365.1. Taxonomy (NCBI): domain Archaea; kingdom Promethearchaeati; phylum Candidatus Hodarchaeota; class Candidatus Hodarchaeia; order Candidatus Hodarchaeales; family Candidatus Hodarchaeaceae; genus Candidatus Hodarchaeum; species Candidatus Hodarchaeum mangrovi. Next base: position 12,411 of record NZ_CDLCQJ010000108.1, read on the forward strand.
CCCTATAACTTGAATCTGCTGACAATACTTTTGAACCTGTGATAATAATTCTGATTCATCACCAATTTGTTGTGCAGAAATGGCCGTCGCAATTACTACCAACCCTAAACCTAATGTTGCTACACCAGTCTCAAATAATTTGATTCGAGACGGGTCTTTCATTCTTTGAATAGCTGTGTTTGCTGAATTGATTGCACTAGTTTGTTTCCTAGGAGGATGTAAACTGATAATGAAATCAACATCATCAATTAAACTACTATAAGCATTATAATATTCTCCTGGTGGGGGAGCACCAGTTCTGAAAGTCTTATTTTTCTCTGTTATGATTTTACTTAAATCTTTAGTAAAAAAATTCTCACCACTCTTATAGCGTTCCCCATCTATGTATATATCTCCTGGAACAACAATAATTGAATATTTTTTTTTCAATTCTATTGGTAATTCGCCCATTGAATCAGTAACAATACCCACTTTCAATTGGATATCCTCCCTATTCGCTGATTCTTTTGTTTAAGAAATTCCATATTCTGTTGCTCTAAAGAATGGAAAGTAATAATTTTTACTAAGTTTGTAAGCGAATTCAACTTTGCTATTACTTCTGTGGGATTATTACAATGAATATGAATTTTAACTTTTGAGTCATTTTCTGCTTTTGTAATGATTAAAGTATCACCTAAATCATCTAATTGGTTACTTAGCAAGCTTAATGACCAATCTAATCCTGGTATTAATGCAATTATCTCATATTTCTTCTCAAATTCTTTGAAATCTATTTCAGGTTTAATAAAGTAATTCAATTCATCAGATATAGGGATAATCTCTAATCCAACTTGATATATTTCTCTTATCTTTATTAAAAACCCCTCAAGAATAACAACTAGCCCCATTGCACCGGAATCAACTACCCCAGCCTTTTTGGCTTCTTTAAGAACATAATGAGTATCTTTTAGAGCAATTTTGGCATCTTCAAAAATAATATGTAATAATTCATAGGGATTGGTTACTAATTTCTTCCAAACTTCCGCTGATTCCCCAATCGAACGTGCCACAGATAATATTGTTCCTTCTCTTGGTCTGATTACAGCATTATAAGCAAATTCTGCCGCTAATTTTAATCCTTCTACTAAAACTTCGATATCAAGACTTTTTTGATTCTTCCAAGCTACTTCTAATCCTCTAAAATACTCAGATAAAATACTTCCTGAACTTCCAGCACACCCTCTGAATGCTCCTTGGGATACTAGTGACATAATATTCCCACAATGGTTATCATGGGGAACTTTTGATAGTTCGTTAATAATTGACTTAAACGTTTGTACTAAATTAGTACCTGTATCGCCATCAGGGACAGGAAAAACATTGATAGAATTCAACAAATCGTTATATTTTTTAAGGCATTCAAAAGAACTAAATAGCATTAAATAGAGATCTAATCCCGAAATAAGCTCTGGGTAGGTTTTATCATCTTCAAGAGCGAATTTATAAAAATTCATACTTGAAACACCCATAGATTCTTCATTAATTATTTATAAATTCACTTTAAATAGAATCTAAATTTAAACCTTAAATATTTATCTTAAAAGAAACTATTAGCTGAAATAAAAATCTTAATTACAATGAAAGAGCTAAATTGAATAATTCATTAATAAAATATGCTGAAATTTAAAAGTTTAGCTCAACTTTCTTTCTACATCATTGCAGAAAGAAAGAAGTAGCTTATTAAATGCTTCAGATTCCGATTTATGAAAACTATGGTCCCCTTCAAAAGGAATTATTTTTGTTTTAGGGGGTAAATGTTGTTTTAGTAAATCATAATTTTTTGAAGGATTTATGCTGTCCCTTAATCCATAAGTTAATAAAATGGGAATATTTAATTTTTGAAAATTTTTAAGAAATTTAATAATCCTTTCATTATTTAATATTAAATTTACCGATGAAAAAGCTTTAATTATTCTTTTGAATACAATCCAAGCTGCCTTTCCAAACGAACTGTTCTTTTTTACTATCCTTTTAGATTTCGGGAGCTTTGGGATTGATGGAATAAATGAATTTAGAACGCTTAATGGACTAACAAGAATTATTCCAAGAACATCTTGTGGAAACATTGAGGCATATGTTAGTGCAATTGCTCCCCCAATGGAATAACCAACAAAAATAAAAGGTTTCTTTAACTTCATATGGCTTTTTAGTAAAAACCTGAGATTTTTAAGATCGTAGATAGGACTTTTTTTCTTCTGAATATCTTTTACAGTTTTTGTTGTGAAACTAAAAATATTTGGAGCTATTACATGATATTTTGATGTAATATTTGAATTATTTAATTGCTGTTCCCAATGTTGATGAGAATTGCCTGAAAATCCATGTAGTAACACTAATGGTCGACCTTCACCATTTTGATGAAGTGAACTTGAAAAATCATCTCTGCCAGATTGAATCAAATTTAAAGACAATCTCCCTTTTTAATTAATTACGATCATGATGAAATGGTGATATGTATTTTATATAAACATAATTGGATAATTTTTTCGTAATATCATATCAAATTATCACGTATTCTAGCTCTTTTTCTTTCTTTTGCCTTTTTCAGAGGAGATTGTCCAATTAGCAGACTATTTGAGCTCAGCAGAATTAAAATCATGATAATACCTTTTTTTAAAAAATAATAAAGTTATATTTTGGATTTTTTTTAGGAAAAACTATCAAAACAATATACCATCGAATTTGTTATGATTTCGATTATTTTATTCAAGTTTTTTTATATTCATATCATCTCAATCAGAATTGGGAAGAAACTAAAATCTAAACATTAAATTCGTTTATTATCATTGAAAAAGATCTATCTTATATTAATTTACTATAATTTTTTATGGGTGAATCAGAATGATAATTTGTGGTAATTGGATTTAATTAGAAATATCAAAAACCAAGCATAATGAATTATTTAATAAGATAAACTAGGGGAAAAGAAAATGAATGGACAATTTAGACAAAACATATCAGAACTCAAAAATTATTTGGATTCAGGTCAACTTGATAGAAAAAAGCATTGGAGAAAATTCCAAAGTTCTTTAAGAGTCGCAAGAAAGAGTAATCAGGATGATGAAGACTTAAGAATTTTAGGCAAGATAGATTCTTTCTTTTTTGAGAAATGGCGTGTACCAAAAACTAAACAAATAATTGGGATTCCTGTACTTATTATAGCTGTTTTATTGGCTCAAATATTATATTTTAGTCTAATAGTAAGTAAACCATTATTTTTACTTGGAATAATTTTCTATTTCGTTTTTAGTTTTGCAAACTATACCCTTTCACATGTTATTTATCACTGGATTTTTGGTATAATCCTAGGGATACAATTTAAATCAATTTTTGTCTTTAAATCCTCATTTAGAAAAGCAAGATATCCTTTTAATCTGATTGGGAATTTATTACCAACTTTTGGTATAAAATATGATACTTATTCTTTTCTTAAGGCCAAAAAATGGAAACGGACTATGATGTTTATCTCTGCGCCCCTATTAACCTGGATTTGGTTTTTTATTAACTATATATACCTTTTAGTACAATACCCCTCTGAAATATCCTTATTATTTACAATTGGAGGTATATTAATAGTTTTTTTTGTAATTAGTCAATTTTTAAGCTATTATGGAAAAGGAGACATCTGGAAAGCTACTCTCGATTATTAATAAATTAATTAAAATTCTTAAAATTCCAAATTAGAATTAATCTACGAAATATTTGCATATTTCTTTAAAAGTAAAGTCAAATTAATCACCAATTAAATAAAAAGGGCTTAATTATGGTTTTAAATTTAATATATCCTATATTAGTCTTGACTGGAATTCTTTTAGTAGTTTGGACCCTAATTTCGTATTTTACAACCAGAGCAATAGAAGAACCAAAATATCTAGTGCTGAAAAAATACCCTAATTTTGAAATACGTGAATATCTACCATATATTATTGCTTATACTGATATTTTAAGCTCTTTTAATGAATCAGCTAATTCAGGGTTTCGAATACTGGCTAATTATATTTTTGGAAGAAATAGCAGATCTCAGAAAATTAAGATGACTGCACCAGTTATTCAGGGAAAAATAGAAATTACTACAGAAAAGATTGCAATGACTAAACCAGTTATTCAAGAAGAGAGAGGAAACTCCTATCGAATAGCCTTCATCATGCCTTTAAAATATACATTAGAGACCTTACCTAAACCAGAAGACCCAAGAGTAAAGATTACAGAAGTAGATAAGGAAATTAGAGCAGTATATACTTTTAAAGGATGGGCAACAGAGAAAAGAGTAAAAGCAAAGCAGGAAACCTTTATTGGATTACTTGAGGAAAGTTGTCTCCCCTTTAAAAATATTAAATTAGCTCAATATGATCCTCCATATACTCCCCCCTATATGCGGAAAAATGAATTACATGCTACTCTAGATACCGACTATACCTCATATTAAGTTTAGAACTTAATCCCATTAACTACTTAATCTTTTCTTGAATTAAATACCTAAGAGTGAAATAATCAAGAATTAAAACCGTTATTTCTTGGTAAAATTCCTCAAATTTCTGTAAAACTCTTTACAGTATTTAAATCAAGTCTTTTAATTACCTCAATAAGTAGTGAAACTGCTTTTTCCACATCTCCAAGATCTAAAATACCATTATGGCTGTGGATATGCCTTGTAGGTATTCCAAGAACAAGTGAAGGACAACCAGATCCTGATAAATGTATTCTTCCTGCATCGGTTCCACCACCCATTACTACACTATCTTGATATTCTATATTAAATTCTTTAGCAATATCAATGACATAATGACGTAATCGAGGATTAGGAATCATTGAAGCGTCTCCAGCTAAAATTGAGACACCTTTGGACATCTCAGAAGGAGCTTTTAACTTTGGAACATCAGGAACATCACCAGAAATATCAACTTCAAGAGCAAAACCAATTTCTGGTTGAATCATTTGAGCTGAAGTTTGAGCCCCTCGAAGGCCTATTTCTTCTTGCACAGTTGCTACTCCGAACAATTGGTTGGGATGGGCAATATTTTCTTCTTTAATTTTTCTTAACACTTCTGCAGCAATAAATAGTCCAATACGATCATCAAATGCTTTACCAATAAGAAGACTCACTTCTTTCCTATTCTCTTTTTCATCCTTTTTTTCAATCTGGGTTCTTTTAATCATCTCAAATTTAGAATCAGGAACAATTGGATCTCCTATTTGAATCCCAAGCTCCTTCACTTCTTTATCACTCTTACATCCTACATCAATAAACATTTTGTCTTTAGTAAGAACTTTTTTTTGTTCTTCAGGATCTAATACATGAGGAGGTGGGGCTACAATAATTCCACGATGTAAATCTCCCGTTTTAGTCTTTATGATAACTCTTTGGGTTAAAAGAGACTGATCCCACCATCCGCCTACCTGATGAAAGCTGATATATCCTTTCTGATTAATACCAACAACAATAAAGCCGATTTCATCGACATGGCCAGCAAGCATGATTTTAGGACCCTTATCACCAACTTTGAAGATTAAAGAACCCGTTTTGTCATTAAGTACTTCATCAGAAAAAGTTGAGACATATTCCTTTACGATTCTGGTTACTTCCAGTTCATGTCCTGAAGGACCAAACGCATTACTCATTCTTTCTAAAAACTCAAGATTCAGATTCATACGATCTCCTCAATAAAAATTGCTATTTTTTTAAAAAAACTGTTATAAAAAAGATTAGATATCTATTTTGGAACTGATTCATATCATAATCTAAATATTTTTTGTGAATATACCAACATATCAATCATGAATTCTCAATATATAAATGACAAAAATTTCGTAGTTTAAACTTTTTGAATCAATTTTATTTAATAATTAAGCGTTTTCTAATCAATATAAGACCGATAGAAAGAATTACTAAAACAGAAAATTCAATTTTTGTCGTGTGAGTAGTGTAATCATCTTCAATCTGAAAGATCAATAATCCTATATTTCTATCTGCAACAAATAAGATATCATCACGTAGAAAGATATCATTCGTCCCACAATTATCATAAAGATACCGTATTTGTTCGACAGGATTCGTTATTGTGCTGATATTAATTATTTGAATTCCACCTGAAATATCAGAAATATAAGCGAGTTCCTCAATGATATGAATTGAATAGCAGTTACTACTACTGTTAACTATTTCCGATACCTTGGTTATTTGAGAAAGATTACTAATATCTAGTATTTGTATACCATAATGATAATAACAAGCAAATGCATAATTATCAACAACCTCAAAAGTGATGAGGTGAATATTAGGATTTGCAGAATCAATATATGTACCTAAAAGATTCAGGTCAGTCCTATTACTGATATCATAAACAAGGAATCCTTTCTGGGCACACGCAGCATATAACCTATTTCCAACTCGCTGTAAGTCTGGAATATCATCTTCAGTTAAAATTGTTGCAACATGAACTGGATTGGTCAGATCACTGATATTGGTGATAGTAATACTTTCTTGAGCACTAATATGACCATTTCCTGTATAGATAACGTCATCCACTAACTGAATATCCCAAGAATAGTCATGAGGGAATTCAGTAAGCACTGTAGGATTCTCGGGTTCAGTACAATTGATTATCCAAATTCCGCCATACCCATTTCCAATATACGCAATATTATTTTCCAAGATGAATTGATGAGCATAACCATTACCAGCTTGTGGTAGAAGAGCAACTTGGGTTGGATTAGAGAGATCACTAATATCAAAAATTCTAAATCCTGAATATCCACAACTGACATAACAATATTCACCCTCCACTTTAAGCATATAGGCATCTCCTCCAGTTTGTACTCTAGCAAGCTCTTTTAGCTTCCATTGATCAACTTGGATTATTCCAGTTGTTAATCCATATCCAGAATAAAGATTAACCGTGATGAATAAAATAATAATAATAACCATATTTACTTTGGACATGTTAACCACCATCTATTTCAATATGAATCATGTCACATTACTAGTTTTTAATAGTGGCATTAGAGGCAGTAACTAGAATTTAAAAACGATCTGAAATGTTTTATCAAACCTTATTAGAGAAAAATTTGCTTTTGGATGGTTAAATTAACTCACACCATTTTGTAAATACTCTTATAGCACCATTCTTAAAGAAATCTTAGGGATTTCTATTTCTATAACATTAACCATAGCG
>NZ_CDLCQJ010000109.1:0-3204 GCF_975850365.1 Candidatus Hodarchaeum mangrovi
GAGCAACAGACAGCTTGTTTACTCATCAAGATACTGGGTACTAAATAATTAGCTAGAAGCATTCCAGAAATTTTCGTACCCTACAGTCCTTCTTTTCTCAGAATATAGAGAGTGATATATACTTTTACGACGGAACTTAATGAAGTATAAAGAGAAAAATAAGGATATTTATAGGTAATACCAGCCTATTAAGTGAAGACTAACTCCATAATATAGGTAATTCGTCGGGAAATTGCTTCTTTTTTAATGTTTATTTAGCTTCAAGTCGTCAAAGCAGGATTTGATGATTTTGGTTTATGATTCTACTAATTAGTATAATTTTAATATGAAATTATACTATTCAAAATAATTTTTATACTAACTTGTATAAAATATAAATAGTTCTTCTTTCTACATGTTAATTTGATTGTGAACTTCCTCTTTTAGTTGAAATAAATAGTATCATTTCTAATTTTATAGAATTTAATTGGTGTTTTTGCTATCAACTTACAAAAAAGAAGATAATTTATTCTTTCAGTTTCTTGTATATGACATTTAATACAAGAAGAGTAAGACAAGTAATGAATGGGAATATTGTAGTGAAATCACTTATTTTAGAACTAGTGGAAGATGAAGAATTTGTTAGAGATGTGGAACTCGTAGATGGAACAGAATTTGTAGACGATGTAACCATTTCTAAGTAGAATACATTCAATAGTATAGTTTTATTTGATACAATTTCAGTTACATTTTGCCAATTATATTGGACTTTCTCAAGGTTAACAGTCAAAGTATAGCACTCATATTTTAAATTAGATATTGATCCTATAATAAATACTGGACAATTGCAGTTAGCTACAATGCTATAATCAAATTTCTCGGTAATTGTTAAGTTCTCCCCGGATTCAGTCAATTTTAGTTGTAGATTATCTTTATTAACAACACAATTAAGAATAATTTTTTGATTGAAAACAATAGACTGATCAATAATAGAGACATTTAATCCATTATCATCCCAACTGGGAATTCCACCACAATCAGTACAAATATTGATTTCGTAGTCAAACATGAGAGTATTTGCAGAACCCATTGAGTTTAGGATGTTAAGAGTGAAGCTGATCAGAATTAAGACTGATACTCCACTCATTCTTAGTAAATTCTTTCGTTTAAGATTTATCATCTTCATTTACTATCTCGAGGATTGATAGAATTTCATTACTAATAAAGTTTTAAGAATCTAAATTTTTTAAATGAGTATATTAGACCAAAACAAACATAATAATTATGCTTAATTTATTTACAATTCAATTCTATAAAATCCTATTGATGTTTTTGAATTGATAATAATTTCATTATACAACTAGAGCCTGAAAAGAAAGGTGTCTTAGGAAAATTGAAGTACGTAGGTCAATGGAGGATAAAATAATACTTTCTATTTCTCCTCTTCTTTTTACAAGAGGAAAAATATATCAGATAGATGAATTTCTCTTTAGATCAAAGAAATCATTAAAAAAAATCCCCTTAAAAAGAAAGAATGGAATAAATTTGAATTCGACTACTAAGAGTTATTTCCATATTTTAAAATAAAATTTTGAAATAATCATCATTTTGTGGTGGATCTAGTAGCGATGATCTAATGTAGACGAAAATTAGGGTGATATGAGAAATATTTTACTCATAGTCGAGTGGATATTAGTTTATTACACTAAAATACCGTCTTTTCATCACGATAGTTGCTCGATACAAGTTTTACGACAACATATATATGAATATACCTAGAAATATACATTTATCCAGCCTTTTACGGAGTTCAGAGGCTATTGAATTAAGAGGAAAAAGCGAATAAGTTTAATCTTTTCACTTAAATGCGATTCTTCTCTTTTTTCTTTTTTCGATATATAACCACAGCAAATATTAAAATGGAAGAGGTGCCAAATATTATAATGAGAGTAGTCTGTTTATTGAGTGTTAAAACGTTCAGCTTAGTTTTGTTAAAGAAATTCTTCATTAGATATGAATTATCATTTAGTGTTAAGTGAAACGAATGGTTGTTATCAATTTCATTAACCTTGTTGTATTCTTCCTCAAGATCAAAAACAACAACCTCATCGAAGTTATGAAGAAAATATAGATAGATCTTCTTCTGTATTGGATCATAAATTGTACTGTACATTGTGTGCAAATCATTGAATAGATCAGGTTCGAAATGTGTAGCATAAAGCACATCACGACACGCTTGGACAGTGAGATCTGATTCATTATCGATATCTGCAAGTAATTCTGTAGCTTTATCATATCTCCAACATGGGTAGTCGAAATAATGACTGCTTGGTTCAGCCAGATTAAAATTAGTGGAAATCAGATAACTTGCGTTCTTTTTTATAAATACCAGTTCACCGTTAGTAGCTGTAACAACTACTCCTGCTCCTGATGCATCAACATAATTCCATTGACCATTCCATGGAGAATACTTTACCGGATGTGATTTATACCAAGAAATGACATCCTCTACAGTTTGACAATACCACAGAATGTCACTGTGAGCATTCATTGGATTCCAATCCCCATTTTTATCATTTAGAGTTTGTGTTGGTATAGAATTGGCGTCAAAACAAAGGCCCTGATCATTCATACCTCCTTGTGGCGAAAAAAGAACCTGATCGTTTTGTTGTATGATAGATCCTACAACAACGTTTCCATAGATGGTAAGAGTAGCATTAAAACTAGGTAGATTTCGAAAATTGGGGATTATTTGTGGGGGTATAAACGAGATGAATGATGTTTCAGGTTTAAACCGATAGTCCTCATTATTTCCAAAGAATATCTTGTTATCAAGGGATACACTAAAGATGGTACAGAAATTTGAATGCATATTGATGCTAGAATTACCTGTTGTTGTAGTTTTAGTAGGTTGTAATATCGACAAGCATATAATTGTAACTACTATAAATTCCGAAAATTTGTTGGAATAAAAAATGAGTGAAATCATTGTAATTTTTCTCTCTAAATCGGTGTAAGCGAAAATGAGAAGTTATTCTTATAATTCTATTGAAAATGGAATATCCAAATAGCTAGTGTACAGAATAAAAACAAGTTATCTTTTAAGCTGCGGAGTTTGCCACATTAGCGATCTTTGCCAGAATTGCTGGATTTTTCTGTTTGAAGAGGCGAAGGAGAAAATGAAATTAGTGATAGAACCTTCGAGTAAGTTCGAGTAATTGAAGA
>NZ_CDLCQJ010000110.1:0-7209 GCF_975850365.1 Candidatus Hodarchaeum mangrovi
CATCACTCAATGTATAGGGATCTAGGGCGTAATTTCCAGCAGGAACATATATCCAATTTATTCCTGACAATCCAGGGTCATATAAATTGCCTGATTCACGATAGAAGTCTCCTTGATCTGCAATATATACCCAAGGGGTTTCAGGAATACCACTTTCTGCAAATAAGTCAAAAGTAGGACTTAATCCTGTGTAATTAATAGCTATCATTGATGGACTGTTCAAAGTAAAAACATAACGTGTCCCACTTACAAGGGTTGTATTAACATTTAATTCTAGATCTGCAGTACCAGCAGTTACTGCAACATTTCGAAGATAAATCGTATATTCCTGATTTGTATAACCTTTAGAGTATAATACAAGAGTCAGTTTTGTATCTAGTACAGCTCGAACTAACAGTCCATTTTCATTTAAAGACCCACTAATAACTTGAAAATTATCACCTAAAAGGAAGGGAACTGTTTGATTTGTTGATGGATCTAGATCATTCATAAATAAATAAATTCTATAATACTCTCCTTCAAGCAAAGGAAGCGAAAATTGACGTAAACTGAATCCAATTTTCTTATTGATATCTTCTGCTGTTAGTTCTTTATCAGGTAATGGACTAGGAATGTCTTGAACAATTTCAGATCCAAATGTACTATTCACTGGTATTGTTAAACTTGACCGTGATCCCATTTTGTGAGGTGTTAATGATACAATCGTGTTACTATCTACCTCGAAAGTGAATCGTAGAGTCATTTCGTCAACTGGAAAGACAGGAATAGTTTCCTTCCATATACCTGTTAAAGGACTTCCAGGATAAGGGAAAATTGATGTCTCAAAGGTTAGAGCTCCCTCAGCGGAATCATCTTTGATGTCAACATCTAAATAAAATGGACTACTCGAATTTATCATCCCAATATATTCAACACTGTCTTCTGCTAAGAATGTAAACTTATAATTCATGTGTAAACTTATTGGCATTAATTGCTTTGTACTATAGCTTGCCTCATCGTCAGTTGAAGTTCTTACTACACGAGACAATTCTTCATCTTCATAGAATGGATGTAATGAGTTACGAGAATCACTAGATTTTAAACTATTAGGTAAAAGTTGACCTGGGTCACGATTAGTGGTCAGAGTATTAAAAATACTTGACGAAGCGGATGAATACTGCAAAGTCGTTGGTAATCCTCGATAAGTTATATCAGGAAAAACCGAACCAGGATTTATTATGTAATAATCCCAGTCATCAGGCATAGAACTAGGAGTAAAAGTATCCTGTTCTTCTGAAATATCAATTATTGGTGTTTGTGCCGAAATTTTAATAATAATAAAAGAAGAAAATATTGTTATAACAAATATGCAAAAAATAAGATTTTTAGATTTCATCTTGTATCCTCATACCATTATAAGAATTTTTTAAACAGGTAGATTTAGGACTCCTCTTTTATATAGCTTGAGAAATAAAATCGTAATTCAGGTCTCTGATCGATTTTTCTTAAATTGCCCACTTAGAATATAGAATAAACAAAAATAAGTCTTGAATTAGAAACAATACTTCCTTCATGATAAAGTGGAATGACTCACTAAAAATGAAAATATTTCAATCATTTAGTAATGGGAATATTTCTCCTATATTTTATCTCGTTATTTTACCTGGTAAATAAAAATGATATCTTTTTCTAAATAATTTAGTCAATATCCACCGATCTAAACGACGGGCATTTTGAAAAATAATCCAGATCTGTTTGTCCTCATCGTAATAGCTTTTAATTTCTCTATATGATAATGGTTTAACATTTAGTAAGGGATTTTGAGCTAGAAAATCATTCACAACCTTAATTATAACGGGAATAATGTCTTTTCGCTGTTCTTTGAAGAAATTAGCTATTAAATCGATAATAACTAATCTTAGATCATAATATCGTCCAACAACATCCTCTAAAAACAGTGCTTTTAATACAAAACGCAAATATGTAGGTGCTGATCTCAAAAATAATACTGGTTCCATAGCATCAACCCCATTTATACGAAACAGTGGAGTTGAAGTGTCTAAATATGATAATTCTGATTTTAAAGTAATTTTAGGATCATTTGCATTATATCCAATGATACTCCAATTTGAAATCTGGCCATCAATTCCGATTTTTAATCTTGTGTGCTTCTGGTTATTATAGAACCAAATTTTAGCTAATTTTTGAAGAATTAGCAAAATAAAAATCCTTACTTCCTCATTCGTGGCAACATGGATAATTTTATTCCCAATTGAATTAGGATCTATTTTTTGTTGAGCGCAGTAAAGGCAAATCGGACCGTTATAGTGAGGTTTTAACCAATAGGCATCATAGGAAGGAACAGGAATGTCAAGGCGTGATAAGATTTCATTATATAACCGATAAGCTTTCACATGTCTTTTAACCTGTTGGATACTTTCAAATATAGGTAATCGTTTGTATGCAATACTTGGATTATCCTGAAACTCAAATACTAAGGAAATTTCTCCATACCCTAAAATATTAATCGGAATTCTACTTTTATCAGGATTCAAGGTATCAATTGTGTTTTCGAACTTTCTAATAAGATTTTGATTAATATTCAAGCAGAACACTTCACTAAGAACTTTTCATTTGAAATCAATTGAGCTTTTACAAACTTTGCTCCCACAATTATCCAGATGAAGTTTTCTCAAAAGATTCTTTCCATAATTGTTGCATCTCAATACTTGTCTTTAACAATTCCATCAAAGACCCTGAAGCATCAAGATGTCCATTCTTTAAAACTAATATTTGATCTGCTTTGGCAAGAACATTTTTTTTGTGGGAAACAACTAGAAAAGTTTTATTCAATTTTCTTTCAAATAATCTTTTCCATAATAATTCTTCTGTTTCAACATCTAATGCACTTGACAAATCATCTAATACAAGTAATTCCGCATTACTGAAAAGCATTCGTGCAGCAGCTAATCGTTGTTGTTGACCACCAGATAATTTTTTTCCTTTAGGGCCTACTAAGGTATCTAATCCATTTTCTAATTCTGTTAAATCCTCTTCAAAAACAGCTAATTCTAATATTTCAGATATTTTTTGATCCGTGATTTGAGATCCAAGCATTAAATTATCTCTTACAGAAGCTGAAAGTAGTATCGGAACTTGTGGGGTGTATGCAGAATGGGGGGGGACAAAAAAATCTGAAGGATGGTCTACCTGCACATCATTCCAGAAAATATTTCCCTGTGCAATTGGTAATAGACCTAATAAAGCTTTTATCAAGGTAGATTTTCCAGAACCTACACGTCCTGTGATCACGGTTAGAGTACCTCTTATAATCTGAAAAGAAACATTCTCAATCCCATGACTTGTACCTGGATAAAGAAATGTCAAGTTTTTAACTAAAATGCTTTTTAACTGATTGTTCTCTGTAATTTTCGGGACAATAATCTCTGGAAATGATTTTTTTAGGAAAAGTTCTTGGTCCTTGACTATATCATCACTTGGAATATTTTGTTCATCACTGACCATAAAAGTAATCATTCGTTGATAGGCTACTTTAGTTCTATGATATCTTGCTATTGATTCACCAATATAATTAATAAACGCGGTAATCCATCCTAATAAATACTGAAATAATGCAAAATCACCGATATGAAATGTACCAGCAAGCATAGGTTCCCTAATAAGGATAAACATTATTCCAGTGGCTAAAAAAACAATAAAAGTACGTAAAGCCCTCAATAATCCACCAAAAAATTCATCATTAATTCCTGCTTTCGCTCGTTTATCATTGATCCCTTCAAATTGCTTTAAAATATTCTCTTCTGCGGTATTTACCTGAATACTTTGAATAGAGGTAAATATTTCTCTTATCGTACTTGTAACTTCTCCAGTAGCCTTTCTATGTTCGTTGCGGTAATAAACAACTTTTTTACGCAATGAATTGACAAAAACTACTACAAAAATAAACGGAAGGAACACAAAAAAAGTGACTTGGACATTAATTTGAAGCATTAAGAAAATAGCAATAATACCAAACAAAAAGAAATTCGAAAGATCAGCTATGGCAATTGGAAAATAAGCAGCTTCACTTGCGTCTTGACGAAAGCGTGAAATAGCTTCTCCAGCTGCGAAAGCTGGAGGTAAAGCGCCATATTGACTGTACAATCCCTCCATCATATTTTTTCGTAATAAAAGACGATTGGCCAGGAAAAATCTATTCTGTAAAATAACCCATGTGACATCAAAAAAGATTTGGAGAATATTATTGACAAAGAAAATGATTATCAAGATCCAAATATCTAAAGTAAAGAAATTATTAGCTTCTAAGATGTTAAATATTTCGCGGACTAATAATGCTCCAAATAATGGGGTTATAAAAAACAAAAATGATTGTAACCAGACAAAAAAGTAAAGTTTTGGCATAAAGAGGATTTGCTTTTTCATATATTGAAGAAGATTCAAGCTAATACCTCCTGAAGCCCAGTTTTTAATAATTGAGAATATTTTGAATTAGGGTCTTGCTTTAATTCCTCACGAGCACCATATTCAACAATTTCACCCTTTTCAAGGAGGAGGATTTCATCAACCTCTTCTAAAGTACTTAATCGATGTGCAATTATTATGGAGGTTCGTTCTTTCAATAAACGAGAAATAGCTTGATCAATCAAATTTTCTGTTACAGGGTCTAACCGAGACGAAGCTTCATCTAATATCACTACCCTAGGGTTTTTCAAGAATACACGTGTCAAAGCAATTAATTGTGCTTCCCCAGCTGAGAATCCAGATTCCCCACTCAATAATTCAGTATTTAATCCTTCAGGAAGCTGGTTATACCATTCTGTCAACTTTAATTCATGAATAATTTGAAGAATCTGAGTATCACTGATTTTAGGATTGAAAAAACTAATATTATCCCGTAATGACGCTTTAAACAATTCAACCTGCTGAGTCACATAAGCTATATTTTGGCGAAGATCCTTCAATGGCAAATTTTTGATGTTTACCATTCCATTAAGTGAAATAGTACCAGAGTCCGGATCAAATAAACGAAAAAGTAACCTTGAAAGAGTCGTTTTTCCACTACCTGTTCTGCCTATTACTCCTAACTTTTTTCCAGCTTTTAATTTAAAAGAAATGTCATTTAATGTAATGTCAGCTTTCGAATACGAAAAAAAGATATTTGAAAACTCCAATTCTAGGGAACTAGTTGTAGGAAATGGCTGATTTCCAGTATCAGATATTTTAGATTGAAAGGTAAAAATTTCATTTATTCGGTTTATACTTGCATCCGCTTGAGTCAGATCTTGACTTTCGCGAACAATACGAATTATAGGATCTATTAATAAGCCGACATACGCATTAATTAGAAAAAAGGTACCAAAATCTATAATTCTCTGCTCAAAAAGCGGTACACCTACAACAAAAACCAATGTTGTGCCTATTGCAATAATTCCCATAATACCAACATGTATTAAGCGGGAAATAATTACTGCTTTTTCCCATTTAAGAAATTCATCTTTTGAATGATCATGAAATCGCTTCATGATGTATAGATCTGCCCCATTGGCCTTAATATCCTCTTTACCTGATATTGCCTCTTCAATGAATGCAAATAATTCTGTTGTTGAATCACGAACTTTCTTCCAATAAGGAGACGCATAGTTCCAAATTCTATAAAGGATGAGCATAGTTAGAATTGTAAACAGAGTAAATACTGTACCTATTCGCCAATCTTCCAGAAAAAGAGTGAATAGGATGGCACAGATTAGCACAAAATTCATAACCACCAAAAGTGAGAATTGGGAGAAAAAATGGGCAAGAGTTGTCACATCCCCATCAATTCGTTCAATCATCTTCCCTGGAGTATATTCATTGTGAAAGGTCATGTCTAGATCAATACATTTTTTGCATACGTCTGATCGAAGCTGATTCGTCGACTTCCAAGCCAATACTTGTGTAAGATAAACACTTATTATATAGAGTGTTTGTTGTACTGCGCCTAATCCTATATAGAGGATAGCAGCATCAAATAATCTGTTCAATATCCGTTGAGGGGTAATTAATCCTCTATCAAGGAGATCAAATGAATTTATATAATAACGAATGATTTGAGGAATTAAAACACTGAAGAGGATGTCACAACAAAGCAATATTAATAGGAAAATGAATAATTTCCTGTATGGATTTAAATATCGGTAGAGTAATGTGTAAAATTTAACAAATGGTATTTTCACAGAGATAAACCCCACAGGATTTTATAATTTGAGAAATTATTTGAATTTTTAAATAAATAGGATTTTGGGAAATTATTATGAATTATTAAGTTCCTCAAACTAAGATATTTTAAATAGAGATTTAATTATTTAATTAGTTAGAGTCAAGAATAGGGATTGATTTGCCTAGATTTTGTTCCAATTGCGGCTATCAAGTTGAAGCAGATAGTGTCTTTTGTGACACCTGCGGATTTGATTTAACTTCACGAAATGATTTTAATCACAATTTAAAATCTTCTCATCCTGATAAAACAGTTATTAGGGCTAAATTTCCCTTAAATTATGATTATTACCGTCGATCTCCCCCTAAATTTACAAAAAATCTTACATTAGGAATAATTTTAAGTGTGATTCTGTTTCTTACTGGTGTATTAGTTATTCCATTATTAATGAATCAGGATTCTTATCATCATAATTCAAATACTACTCAACCTGAAATTATAGGAGAAAAAATTTATCAAATCGATGAAGATTCTGCATTATCCAACATATTCCTTAATATTACAATTCCACATGGCTCTGTTCACATTTATATCACACAAAGCGAAATACTTTTTGGAAGTTATATTGAGATCATTGGATTTCCTCATCAGTCAGTTGAGGATGCTTCTAACTTTTTTGAGACAAGAGAAGAAAATGCATCTTATTTATATCTTACATCAGATGACTCATTCGAATACAATGTCTGGATTACAATTTCATCCTTAACAATTATTAGTATTATTACAGTGCTAGAGGAAGGAGATATTTATTTAGATGCATATCAAGCAATATTGTCATCATTATTTACTCATTCTAGTCAAGGTGAAATTTTTATTTCAATTGCGGACTCTCTGATTATTTCTTCAGATTATTTTTCAAAGTTTCACTGTTATATTGGAAATGGAAATCTGATTGTCTTTCATTATAATTTGGTATATGAGTCAAATGATTTTTATTGGGAGCTTGGAAGTGATTC
>NZ_CDLCQJ010000111.1:0-22111 GCF_975850365.1 Candidatus Hodarchaeum mangrovi
AAAGGACTGTAAACCCAAAGAATGCGATTCTTATTGATGATTCCCTTTGGCAGCTTGAATTAGCTTCAAGCGTGGGATTAGGAACTGTTCATGTCTTAAATGACAATTCATGCAATTCAACTAATTGTGATGTTCACATTAATAGCTTAAAGGAATTAACAAACCTAATTTGACTGGGAAGAGAATAAATAGATAAAATTCACTTATTTATATTTACTAATTATCTTAATAATGAATAAAAAAAGCATAATGAAGGAAAGGGAGGTATTCTACTTATAAAGAGAGACCGTGACTACAAGGTGAACAGAATCTCTCAGAATTAAGGGGAATAGTTAGAGAGTGGGCAAAAAAGCTGTTTTAAATGTAAAAGACTATAAAATGGTATTAATATTAATACTTGGTTCTTTTTTGTATAGAAAGTGAGAAAAGTAGTGGTTGAAAAAATAGTACACCTTTTAACTAAAAAAAAATTACATAACAGAAGTAATCAGGTTCTTCTATACATTGATTTTGACAAGCCTATTGCGGAAAAAAGGGGACCAAAATAAATAAAAGAACAGTTTAAGGTATAAACAGAGGAATTAAAATGGGATATATACGACCTGTGAGAAATATTATTATCATTGCATTCCTAGTTTCAATTAATGTCCTGACATTAACCTATACAGGACTAGGATATCATTCTTTGGTTCAAGAAGATGAACTAAGAGAAAAATATAAGTATAGTCGAATTTTAGGGGGCGGAAAGGATGACACGGGGCTGGCAATAGACATTGATTCAGAAGGTCGAGTTGTAATTACTGGTAATACTGAATCATCAGACTTTCCTGTAGTGATGGCATATGATCCTACATATAATGGCCCCACAGATATTTACTTTGAAGGAGATGCCTTTATAGCAAGTTTTTTCCCCAATGGCACTTTATATTGGAATACTTTTTTTGGTGGATCCCTGAGTGATTTTGGATCAGATCTGGTGATTGATTCTGAAGATAATATAATCATTACCGGAAGTACAGAATCCACTGATTTTCCAGTCCTAAATGGATTTGATCCGAATCTTAATGGGAAAGAGGATGCTTTTCTAGCTAAATTTTCCTCAAATGGGGTACTAATTTGGAGCACATTTATTGGAGACATTGGATCAGATACTGGGATGGGAGTAACGGTAGATTCTTTAGATAATATTTTTGTGACTGGTCGATGGGAAGCATCACCAATTGGTAATTATAAATGGGATGCCTTTATTGCCAAGTATACTCCGAATGGAGTCCTAGAATGGCTACAAATAGTTGGGGGCAGTCAATCGGATTATGGACTCGCTATAACCATTGATTCCCAACAAAATCTGTTAATAACGGGAATTACTGGATCAAGTGATTTTCCCAATGATAACAATTATCAAGGAACCCAACAAGAGATATTCGTTGTGAAATTGAACTCAAGTAGCGAAATAGTTTGGAGTATCGTTATAGGAGGATCAGAAAACGATTTCTGTGATAGTATCAAGGTAGATAAGGAGAATAACATTATTATAACAGGACGGACTTTCTCCTTCAATTATCCAACATTAAATGCGTTTAATCCAATGAGTAATGGAATTGAGGATATTATTGTTTCAAAATTCAATGGAAATGGTACCATGCTATGGAGTACTTATCTCGGGGGAAGTCATAATGATTGGGCTGGAAAAACCTACATCGATGACACGGGAAATATTTACATAACAGGGGAAACATTTTCGATGGATTACCCACTCTCAAATACATCCCAATCCTATTTATTGAGTGATACTTGCCAAGCATATCTAACTATCCTTGATTCAACAGGTTACATTAAATGGAGTGAAACGTTTGGAGCAATAAAGGGAAGTTATATCTGGGATAGAGGAACAGCATTAACTATTGATTCGGAAAATAATGTCATAATAGTTGGATTTACTAATTCTAGATATTTTCCAGTAACAACAGATGATAGATTTATGGGAGAACATGAGGTCTTTGTGTGTAGTCTGTATAATCCGTTTGTAGAAAGACCTCTAATGTCAACTAGCACATACTCTTTAACAACATCTAACACTAGTCCGGAAAGTACAATAAATCTGACGAATGGTTTCTTGATAGCTATCACACTAGTTACGTTAAAAATACTCACTTGGAAAAAACGACAAAAACACTAAAAATTAGGTATTATCGCAATCTAATACAAAATCAGGGGGAAGGAGAGCTGTAAAAAACCCTTTCTTGGAGAGACAGATAAGATCAGCCTGCAAAGAATAGGGAAAGAATTTGAAAAAAAAATGCTGACCAGTAAGAAGATGTAAAAGATTTAGTAAGAATTGATAAAAACCTGGAGAGGCGTGTTTCCGAAGAGAGAAAGAGATATGATCGGGAAAAATAGAAAAATCCTCAAACAGAAAAATGGGAAGAAGTAAGCAAAGGATACTTACTTCTTCACTGAGAGAAGGGGAAGAATCCATTAGAAACACCATAGTAAATACCTAAAGAGGGAAAAACTGATTATATTACATTATCCCTGGTGGGGGAACAGTGGGATCACCAGAAGCAGTAAGCACTGAGAGAAGAACTAAGAAAAACCATAGAATCCATGGAAGAATTTTAGTATACTCAATTTTAGAGGGATTTTTGAAGGACACGACTATCACCTTCAAGATCTCAAATATCTTGATATTTAAATAATATAGAGCGAACAAAAATCCCCTAAATTCAACAAAAAACTAGGGAAGAAGTGATCTATCCCTCATTGAGATAGAAGCATGCAAAGTCTTATAAAGTAAATGAAATGTAATTACAGGTTTAAGTCGTTATCCTCAATTTTAATCCTCACCCATGCATTGTTTGGATGGAGAGAACATGAAGATCTCGAATGTTACAGCAAATCCACGAACGCAGACAATTTCTCAAATAAAAAGGGACCAAATATTTATAGAGGATTTTATTAAATATTATGGCATTATTAAACATAGAGCCAAGTTCGTAGATTCAATCAACGACATTCCCATCCTCTGTCAAGATATCTTTGAAGAAAATACTCGTCCGTTTTATGAGAAATGGAAACACCATCAATTCATTGATTGGAATCCTGGTTATGCTCAAGATTTTCACTCATTCGTGTTAAGGTGTGGAGGAACCAAAATTCTGATCCCTCACCGTCTTTTGAGTTATGAAATCATCAACCCTGAAAATCGAGTAATAGAGCAGCTTAAGTTGGTCGAAACCATCCTCGAATTTGAGAAGAATATAACTCGCATTCTTTGGCATCTAAATCTCCCTCTCTGTAAAAATGATATAAAACTCATAGAAATGTTCATCCATCCACTGATCAAACAAAAAATTCAATCAATACCAACCAATCGTCAATTAGCACAACTAACTGAACTTAGTGAAAACACGATTTCACGAAGATTGAATTATCTCTATCAAAAAACAATAGTATCCCATTTATATCGAGTAGACATGGCAAAATTGGGATATGAGACAGTAGCAGTGATTTATCAAGAAAAAAATAATAAAATTGATTCAGAAATTGATTATTATTGTCTACTCAGTATTCCAATAGATTGGGGAGAATATTTTGGAAAGATCAAAGTGTTCCAAATACCCTATCATCAACGAATGATCTGGCAAAAGATTAAAAAACAATATGAACCGCACCACATTATCACACTTACAAAAAGCTATATTGGTTATGACTTAACAGGCCTTCACCCAAAACCAAATACTCGATGGAAGATTCTACCACCCATCCTAGATCAACATCAATGGCATGATGTCTGTATAGCAGAAGGGGCAGGGATTGAGATGAATCTCTTCAATGACATGAGCTGCTGCAAACTCTCTCCAAATGAAATCTCAATGCTTAATTTGATACAGAATGGGACATTGAGTAACACCCACTTAAGTACAACCTTAAATGTAACCCCAAAATACATTAAGCAGTTTTTTCGCCACTTTTTTAAAAATAAACTCATCACACGATTTACCACTCTTACCCATCTAGGATTAGATCTAAAAGTAGGTATTTACTTACTAGGAAAAGAAAAAACAAGCAATCATTCACTAATATCTAAGATCATCAATCATCTCAAATTCTTCCCCTTTTGCTTTTTAATTTACACTGAAAATAATGTTGACCAGACGAAGAAAATGTTTATTACTGGCTTGATCAGGATGCCTTCCCAATGGATTGCTGACTTTGCCAAACAATGGCTTGATCTAACCAAGGAAGCTTTTATCCCCAAACTGGTTATTGAACAAGGTATGTACAACTGGGGCATCGATTTGAGTAAAACCTACTTCCCTAGATAAAGATTAAACTTTTATTTTACCTAAATAGCTTTAAACAGGAGTATCAGACCTCATTTTAGAGATATTCCAGAAAATAAACTCATCCAAGCAAAATGTAGCAATTTTCCCTTCCAATGTAGTTTAAATAATGTAATGTTCTTTATATTTCAATCCTAGTAAGTTTTACCAATTTTTTCTAGTTTTTTAATTATTTTTATCCTCTACCTACCTTATAAATAGTGAGAATGAAATATTCTCACTTTTAAAACTTGAAAAACTAAATGGTGAAATCTATGTCAGATATTCAAGAATCAGGAAAAATAAAATTAGAACTAGCTGAAAAACTCTTAAATAATATTGAAAAGGCGAATCTTGAACAAATAATGCTTTTTCCAAGGTATAGATACAAATATACAACCGGTCCATTTTGTTTACCTCAAAGTACCCATTCTTTAGATTGGGGAATTTTAAATAATGATTCATCCTCTCAAAAGGTACGTGTCACAGTTTTCAAGTGCCATTTGATGAGTACCAAAAGCATTGAACCCCCTGGACCACTAATAGTTTCTTTAAAACCAGGGGAAACTACTCATAATGCGAATAGGGCCACAGGAGGATTTTTCTATGAAATTCAAGTTGAATGTAATAGTAAATTGATCTTTCCTTATGCTGCAGCTTGGCCAAGTGGAATTGGAGACCCAATTGCTGGATCCGTGGTTAAATCAGCAGAATTTATCCTTCAAATGAGTTAGATTGTTAACAGTAATGTTTCAAAGAGATAAGTGAGAAAAACTTTAAAAAAGGTTGTTCTATGGGACACAGGTTAACTTAATTCTGAGGAAGTAATATCATTGATTATATCCCAGAATAACCCTATAGAATCTCAAGAGAAGAAACCACTGAAAAATAAGGTTAAAATGAGGATATTATTATGATAAAGGGTGGAAAACTTCTATCCATACAATGTCCAGATTGTTTGTTTGTACAAACCGTTATTTTTTGTGAGAATTCACGCTTTTTTATCAAAAAGTGTAAGGGAGTCATTCGTTGGGATGACAAAACTAAGAAATGGTTCTGCAAAAAATGTAATAAGAATTATTCTGGTAAGAAAATTAACAATGCTCGATGTCCTAATTGTGATAAAAGAATAAATTGGCCTATCCCCCAAAGTATTCAAATAAACATTGGGTATAGAAATCAATAATCAATATACCCACTTAATGCCGAATAGAAGCTATCAGAATAAAAAATACTATTTAAACGAAAATCATATAAATCTGGAGCTGAATTATTGGTTAAAACTCATCCTTATAGCTTAAGATAACCGCAGAAGCAGTTATATCTTTATTTAACTCAGCAATATGAACTGCATTCATAGAGTAGGCAAAAAATATAGAACTAATCCTTATTGGAAGATTACCCCAATTATTCTCTAAACATTTTTTACTAATTTCAATCAGTAATCTTTTCCATGCCTGAGGATGTTCTGGTCGAGTGGCTGATAAGATAGTAATTACCTCTTTCTCATCTTCTTGACTATTACTACCCTTAACTTTTTGACGAGATGCAAATCCTGCAGAAACGATTTGATTATTTTTAAGAATGAGAATGCTGGGACTATCTTCGGGTACACTATTTTGAAGAAAATATCTTGCTTCCTCTTTACTTGGAAAGACGTCTCGTATAAACAGATCAGCCTGAAAAACTTCTAAAATCTGATCATGATCATTTCTTGTTGCTAATTGGGTAGAATATGAAAGTAATTCCTCATTCATTTCCCATTTACTAACTTCTGAAAGATCTAAATTAATACTGCTTGTATAAATACGTTCTTTTTCAATGAATCCTTTACGTTTATAAAACTGAATACGGTCATCAGTAGTAGGTGTATTTAACACCACTTCCCCTACAATTTCATTGGGATGAACAGTATTCTTTAACCATGTTAATAATTCATCAAAGATTTTCTCCTGTGCTTCTAACGGACATTCAGGTAATGCCCAAGGATAGCTTAGGATAAACGTTCCTGGACGAATTGGCCATAAGCTGGTCTGTACATATGCTAAAAGTTTTCCATCCTCAGTTAAGACATATCGGGCACTCTTAGGATCTCTTTTTTCACCCTTAAAACGTCTTTCTATTTCCCCAGCATCAGCAGGGAGCCCAGAGACTTTTTTATAGATTTGGGCTTGTTGCGCTTCTAGACCTTGATCAGGTTCATAATAACGATAAACTAGTTCCATAATAATTTTTCTCCATTACCTTTGTGAATCAGGTTTAAAGAAAAAATCCTAGTAATAAGCAAAAAAATATGAGTCAACTTCTGGCCATAGTTATCAATCCATGATGTCTATATTTGTAAGGTCATTTATTTAGTTTACATTTGTAGCGAAAATTTTTTAGAGACTTTAGACATGAAAAGAGAGAGATAAATAATAGCTACACCAAAAGATAATTACAGAAAATGACATTTAATGCTTTTAAAAAACCTATCTGGCTGAATTATGGTATTATGTAAGCAAATGACTATTCTTGATTCTAAACTCTGCTAATTAGCGGAATTAAGTTAAGGGCAAGCAAATTGATCAATGGTACTTGAAAACATAATAGACTTTTTATAATTCCTACTCCAAGCAATAGACGTTATGCTTGCTCTGTATCCTTGAATTGTTTGAGCTGTTGATAAATCGCATCTGGATCTTCAATATCACGGAGAATCATACCTCCGAGACTTCCTCGCCCACCAACCATGGGAATCATAAAACCCTTTGTCATTAGAAAAATTGACCCTAAGTTATATCGCTTTTGTAATACCCCTTTACGTAAATAGATCTCAGAAACATCGACAAATTTGATTGTTTTTTGTTCCACAGTAAAAAGCCCCTCAAAATACTCAATACGATTAGGAAAAATACGATACTCGATATGGTCATTCGAAGTTTTTCGATACCAAATGGAAAGAATCGCTCCTAACAGAAAAAAGCCAATAGCACCTCCAATAAACATCATTAATGTGGTAGAATCCACAGTACCACCAACGGTTGGTTGACCACTTGCTATTAAGGTCACCATCAACACACCTAGCCCTCCAAATAAACCCAGAAAGATTGCTATAGCTAGTGATTTTATTAGAGCAATAAACATTAGGAATTTGGGTTTTAAGATTAGGAATGGTTCTTCAGTGTTTTCTCGAATTGCTGATTTCATATTTCAAACCTACTTTGATTTGCTCACTGTACAATTTATCAATCAACTTTTAAAAAGATATGGAATTTAAACTCCCACATAATTCTTAATGTCGGAAATATGGATCAAATTCAATATTATGAGAACATAAAGAAATTCTTATGCAAAGTTTTTGTGTAATGTAAATTAAATTTTTAATCTTTAGAGCCTAAACTGCGTACACGATCTGAGATGTTACGGAAGGAAATGATATCCGGTTACCATAACAATCAAAAAGATTTGTAAAGGTACAGGGCAATCCTCTAGCTGATTGAGTACTAGGTCCATCCATTAGTTGAAAGTGTAAATGCGGCCCATCAGAATTACCTGAATTACCAATATGTCCTAAAAGATCACCCTGTTTCACCTTATCTCCAATATTAACCTTAATACTACCAGGAATCAAGTGAGCATAAAAGGAATACTCATTATGTGCATGTTTTAATACAACAAAATTTCCAGGGCCTAAAGGCTCATAACCAAATTCACCCCAGAGCGATTTCAGTTCATTCAGCTCTAGATCTGATCCTGCATAAGGATTTTCAGGGATTTCAGAAAAACTCTGTACAACTTCACCAGTAGCAACTGCGTAAATGTTTTCATTGTAACAAGGATAATCAGAATTTTTTTTATTTTTAGGCAATGGAAATGACTCAAATACTTTATCAAGATCAAAAGCAAATTCTTGCGAGTACATAACTCTATGACCATTTATATAATCATCGAAGGTTCCTATAACATGCCATGTACCTTTAACAGGGAAAATATATTGATTTTTTATATCATATTCTAATAAAGGAACATTGCTCTCATGCATTATAGCTTTTTCTTGCTTTGAATATTCAATTTTGATTTGTACATTATCAATTGTATGTTTTCCAACATAGAAGATATGTTCTGAGATAATACCAGTTTCTTCTTGTGGTTTCAATTCTGTTGAAAAATTAAGCTGATCCTCATTCCAGAATGAGTCTGTACCGAACAATTTTTGAAGATTTCCTCTTCGTAATCCTTCACCAAAGCCTGTTTTTTCCTTTAAAAACCTTTCAGAAAATTTTCTGAAGTTTTCCAGTCTTTTTCTCAAAGTTGATCCAGGATAACTAATCAGTAAAACTTCCTGATTACCCTCTTTCAATACATAATGAAGCGAAATCAAATTGATTTGTTGATTTGAAGTATTTCTAATTTTTATTGCTTTAATAGTGAAATCAGTTAATTGTTGTTCTCCAAAATAGATATTTCGTGAGGTTTTAATAATATATTTCTCTGGATAATACTCAATCTCCAATAATCTTCACCATTCACTAATTATAATTAATTAATTATCTGTATAGTACACTATACTAAACACTTATATCTTTATGGTTATGTGAAAGCATGATGCTAAATTGCAGCTTTAAGTAGAGACTGGATAATATGACTGAAGTGGAATTAAACAAAGAGTATGAAAAATGGATAGATATTATTGACAACCAATTAAAAGTCTTTAACCACGTAAGCTGTCAACGGATATTTATTTATCTTCGTATTTCGGGAAAAAAGACCGCTACTGATTTAATGAGTTATTTAAAGTATAGTCGTGGTGCTATTTATACAGCATTAAACTATCTACTAGAAGCACAATATATTAAGAAAGAGGAAGACCCCAATATACAAGATAAGAGAAAAAATGTTTTCTATTATGCTATAGATAAAGATTTCAAAATAATTGGTGATACAAATTTTGTGAATTATGTTATTAAACGAGATAAACTCAATTTATATCTTAAATGGCTCAAAAAGTCTGTAATAATGTCAACAAGTATGATTGATGAAATATATGACATGGTTATAGATTCTAAAATTTCTAAAATAAAAGAGGCAGAGAATCTAGAAAGTACAAGACTCCCCTTAGATTCAGATATAAAGAAATCTATTGTTACTTATTCAGTATTAGGATCAGTAAATAATCATAAAGAGACTATCGAGAAGATTTTAACCTTTTTAACAAAACTAGAGCATGATTTCGTTATTTCAGAGTCATCTAAAAAACCAATAAGTAATCCAACATTATTTTCTTTGTACTATATTCCCTTTTAAAAGGATGGGGAAAAGAGAAAATAAAAGGTTTGAAGTACTTTCGAGTGGGGGTGAGGTTTTAGAAATTAAACTCTTCAGGTAAATATCTTATTATATCCTTCTCGTAACTATTCCATTAAAAGATATGAATATATATCTTCACTTTTTATAAGAACAGTATTTAGCCTTACTCAAACAATACAACAATTATAGGAAAAAAAACATGAATCAAGAGTAGAGGAATAAAAACAATAAAAGGGCCTTTACGACAATGAAAAAAAGCTATATTGTCTTCCAGAGTTGTACCATCAATGATTACAAACTTTGGGGTAACTTTGTTTCTAATAACCTATCTAGAATTCATTCAAAGTCTATTTTTTATAAATTCCTTTTCCTATTCCATCTATAACGACTGGTAATATAAAATTAATTTTTTGTACGATACTGGAGGCATTGTGATCGTACCATTGAACTAATCAAATGAAGAGGTTAATTTCTTGAAATTGTTGGAATATCTTTTAAGTATATCTTAGAACCTTAATCCTCGAGCCAGGATCGATAAAACCAACTTTTTCTAACACAAAAATAATTTCTCCAAAATAATGCCCTCGAGGAGTCAAGAAGTAAAGATTCATTTCTTTCTCCAAAATGCCTTCATTCACCAATTTTTTAATGTGAAAGGCAAGACCAGATGAACTCTCAATCTTCATTTCCTCAAATATTTTATTAAAATTCAATTTACCATTTATTTTTAGAAGATTTATAATATTTTTCCGTGTAGGATGCGAAATAATACTTATAATATCATTAAATGCCTGAACTGAAACTAAGGATAACGCATCATGTAATAATGCCTGATAGACATTTGTGGAAGGGCTTTTTTGATCAATAAGCAATATAAGAGAAAATTCTGAAGATAGGATCTCCTGACGTAAATTCTCAACAAAATTCTTGATGTAATCCCATTTATGTGTCATAACTAGTTTCTCAATACCTTTGAAGATAATAGTTCCTTGTGTATTCATCGAAACAAATTCTTGGATTTTTTGTCTTAATAAATGAAGCTTTGCGGGCGCTATCATATTTTCTCCCTCATTAAACCCAATTAATATAATTGTAGCCTCATCAATTTTGTATTTCTCTCTTATTTCATCTACATTTATATCTGAAACAATTAAAAATGGAGTAACATGTTCATTAAAATCAATCTGTTCAAACGAATCTTTTATTACTGTTTCATTCGTAATGACAGGTTTCGAAAGGCTTTCCCGTAATTTTAATTCCTTTTCTACTTCTTTTAATTTTGTTCTCAGATTAGAGATTTCAAATGGTTTTAATAAATAATCGTACGCTCCAACTTTCATTGCTTCAACAGCTGAGTCAATAGTACCATAACCAGTTACTACAATACTCACTATATTAAATCCTTGATTCATTACCTTTCTGATTAAATCTATTCCTGAAATATCCCCCATTTTTAAATCAGTAATAAGGAGATCAAAATCCTTTTCTGCAAACTTTCTAAGTGCTTCCTCCCCCGATAGTGCTAGGCTGACTTCATGCTGATCCAAAACCAAAATTTGTTTTAATTTCTCTAAAAAAGTTCTATTATCATCAACGACTAATATTTTCATAATATAATTTCCTTTCAAGAATTCACTGCAGTCTTTGATTGAAATCTATCATATTTCTCTTTTAATGAGAAAAATTAGATTTGGTTTTAAAAATAATTAAGTAAAATCCATTTGATTACGACAGAATATCTGCTGATTAATATTATATCTCATCTCTTTTGATATTCGTAGTAAATGATAAATGCATTGATATCTATCAGTTTTGTCATATACTGACAACTCAATTCTATTTGAGTAAATTCTTTCCAAAACAAGATTCAGTTAACTGGAATAAACTTATTAATTTAAGAGGGGTATAATTTAGTTCTATGAATAATCCTAGAGATATAATCGAAAATGAATCAGTGTAGGAGGAAAATCCATGAAATATGATGAAATTGATAGGAAAATTTTAGAGATTTTGGATCAAAACGCTAGGACAAAATTTACAGATATTGCTAAGTCTATTCAAAGAACTGAAGGTACAGTCAGAAATCGTATTAGACGATTACAAGAGGATGGAATTATTCAAGGTTTCAAGTTATTAACCTTCCCTGAAAACCTTGGATATGGAATCCAAGCTATAATCACATTTATTCTTGAACCTAGTTATGAGAATTATGTTCAAATGGATCAATTACCAGAAATGGCAAAACAATTTCACAGTAAACTTCTTTCTCTCTATCGAGCCAATGATAAAAATATGTTCATGATTGAGGTACTTTTTAAAAACTTTCAAGACCTAAACCAGTTCATTTTAAAACTACAAAACTTCAATGGCATCTCAGAGATCGACAAATTGATTAAAGCAGAGCGAATTTATGAACATATTTCTTAGATAAATCAATTCACAAACTCAGAATAGGACCAAAACTAAAATAATTTTTCTTCATTTTCATAGATTTAAAGAATGAAAGGAGGTTATCAAGCTGACTATCGAATTAGAGGAAGACTTATTGTTGCAATCACGAGCTGAGATAGAGCTGGTGTGCCCTTGGTGTCATATTCATAGTATTTCAGCCATAGTAAATCATAATATGCTTCGCTTAAAATGCTCTGAATGTGGGATGGATGCTTTTGTCTCTCGTATTCCTCGCAATAAAAAACTTAGTGACTATATTACTAGAAGATTAATACCATAATACAGTTACAATGGAAAATTCTCACGTTAAAATTGGTTTGTCACTTAATAAGGATTTAAAATAAATAAGAACTATAATTCAATGAAAAAAGATAAACCATTCATTTATTTCAAAAGTGACCGATACATAACATTTTTCTGTTAAATGGAATTAACCATAATATTTTGAATATTCCCACTCATCTAATAGCTAATTGATTTGCCAATATTATGAAATGTATTATAATATAATTAATAGGAGCTCCTTTCTTTTTTCTATCAAACAATAATATTAGAAGAATTACCCCTTACAATTAAGTGAAAAAAGATAAATTGAGATATTATTGCACCAGAGGTAATATAATCTCCACGTTAGTTCCTTCTTTATGGATACTCGAGACCTTGATTTTTCCCTTATGCTTTTCAATTATTCCCCGAGCGATGGATAACCCAAGACCAGTTCCGTGTCCAATTATTTTAGTAGTAAAGAAAGGTTCAAAAACTCTAGAAAGATCTTCTTTCTTGATACCAGTTCCATTATCTTTAAAATTAATAATAATTTTATCTGCCTCTTTAACAGCAGTAATATGAATCATTTTTTTCCTATCAATACTTTCATTGAAAGAATCAACCGCGTTTTTTAATATATTTTGAAAAGCTTGGTGTAATAATGATTTATCTCCAATAATTTCAATTTGATCCTCAATCTCAGGAATAAATGTTATATTTTTTTCTGAAAATTCTGTAATAAAAAAGGTTGAATTGATCAAATCTTGGATTTGTGATTTTAAGATAAATTTACTCGGGGAAAGATGAATTTTTCTGGAAAATTGAAGAAGTTCTTGGACAATTTTTATACAAAGTAGTGCTTGCATTTTTACATCTCCTAGTTCCTTTTTTAATTTATCTTGTTCCAAAGGAGCTTGTTGATCATCTGCTACACTTAACAGATATTCAATAATGAGATTTATATTGGCAAGGGGGGTATTTAATTCATGAGCAACTCCCGCAGCGAGCTGTCCTACAGCAGCAAGTTTATTTTTTTCTACTAATTCTTCTTGAAGTTCTGTTACGTCCGAACCACTTGCTTGAATTTCTTCTACCTCCCCAGAACTATTAAGGATAGGTGACATATTCCATTTTATTGCTCTGGTTCCTTTAGGTACAATTATTAGATTTGTGAATCCTTCAATGCTGACTTTAGTTTTCCCAATGTTCTTTAATTGAGATTCAAAATTTTTTACATCACTTGGATGAACAAATTTAAGGATATTTTCACCAATCATGTTATCTAATGATTTTTCAAAGAAATTAAATCCAGAGTTGTTAATAAAAGTACATTCTCCCTTTAAATTAACTCTTAGAATCATTTCTTGAGCAATTTCTGTAATGTTCTTATATTTCTCTTCTGACTCTTTTAAGGCTATCTGCATCTGTACACGATCAGTAACATTCTGAATAGTGAGAATTAATCCTCTAATTTCATTATCCAAACTTTTTATAGGTATTAAACTCCAATCCCAATATGAGACTCCGCGTTCAGGATGTTCAGTATATTCAAATGCTTTTGCATGAGCGAAATATGGTTCTCCAGTCCTAATTACTTTTTTAAAGATCTCCTCGTTTTCTTCATTGGGGTATAAATCAAAATGATTCAATCCAGGAAAGTATTCAGGATTTTTGTCATCAGCAATTGCATAAGCACGATTCACCCATACAAAGTTAAATTGCGGATCCAAATAGGCTATGCATGTATCAGTTGTGTTAAATATATTTTCAAATAGCTGATTTATTTCATTTAGTTGATCTTTAGATTCTCTTAGGGATGTTTCAGTTTTCTTCCTCTCTGTAATATCTAAACTAAATTCTAATATCCTAATTACATTTCTATTATCATCAAAGATGGGATGAGAATGTATTTCATATATTAAAGGGGTACCAGTGTCAGTGTAGTGAGTATGTTCCATCACAACTGGCTTTTTCAGCCTTTTAACCTCTTCTAGAGGGCATGGATGTTCCTTACCTGAACATGGTGATTCCTTTCCATGTGTAATGTTGTAACATGTTTTAGGGGGCTTTGATTCACCAAAAATCGTTTTGAAACAAGAATTAGCCAGTTCAAGAGTGTAATCTTTAACATTAATTACATAGAAAGGATGATTTAGTGATTCGATCCCATCTATATATAGTTGGTATTTTTGCACGCGTACTCCTCCTTTTATCTAACCAATAAAGCTCGTAATGTTTTTGATCTAAACCTTTGGGCATTTTAATAATAGTTAGGACACAAAAGATTTGAGAATAACTCAGAAAAAGCTACTATAAAAAAAATGGAGATGATCAATTTAAATGTTATATGAAAATATTTTTTCTAAAAAAGAAAATCATTTCCCTGTTCTGGGAAGAAATTTCACCCTAAAATCCTCTAGCTGGATTCTTTGAGCTTTATTCAGAAAAAGAAGAGAAGAAAGCATCAAAATGATGATTCTTTTTACTGTAAAATGAATTATTTAGCTGTTCTTCTCTTTAATGAAGTTACCAACGTTATTATAGATAGTATAGAAATTGTACTTATTAATCCTGAAGCAGAGGTAATATTTACGGTATTAATAAGGACGGGGTCAGTAGTTTCTTGAGATTTCTGGTTATTTTCTTGTATTGACACGATTCCCGTCGTTGATGTTGTTTCATCAAAAAGTTGGGTAGTTTCTGCTTCAAACAATGCTAATTTCAGAAATGTACCTACAACAATCCCATCTACAAAATTTTCATTAATCGATGTTACAGCATCATTGATTTGGGCTGGAGTATAGGCACTTGGAAGGCCTGCGAGAATTAAATTTGCTTCTTCTAGGATTTCTAAAACTGTCCATCCTTTAAATGGACTTGAGTTATCTGATATAATTAAATCTTGCAGATTAGATGCACTCAATCCAAAATTTGGATCAAAGAAATCGAAATAGACATTTAAAGTTAATGCAACTACTTGACCTGCTAATACACCTGCTTCTGTTGATTCAGGATCAACATGATTTTTTATAAGTGTTCCTGGTGTCCCACCCTGGGGAAGAAAACTTTCAACAACTTGAGAAGTGGATAAGAGTACTGTAAAACCATTGGAATGTCCGATTGTCAAACCACTTGGAAAAACGCTAGCAAAGTTTGCATCACGATAGGTCCCAGGATTGTTTCCTTTTGCTTCAGTACCCCAACCTCCCTGGGTTTGCGTTCTAAAATCACCTGGATTAATAGGGGGTTCTTCGGGTTTCTCAAGTATAAACCAAAAATAGGTCGCCCAATTGTTTCCTGAGAAGGGGTCTCCATCAGCCCAAGCAGTTTCCTCTTGAATTACTACATCATTTTCAATTTTTTGTACAACTGCATGTGCAGCAATATAGAGCATATCTCCAAAATTCCAATCGTTAAGACTTATTGTGTACAAAAATTCTGTAATTAAGGGATCAAAAGTGTTGGAATAAGTGAATAAACCAATTTTTGGATTTCCAGATGGTGTTTGGGGAATATCATTGAAATTTGTAGCAACATGTAAATGAGTTTCAAGAAGGTACCACTCATTAATTGTTTCATATTTGATATACAAATTTAACTCATCATTCCATACCGAAGCCGTTCCTACTTCGATATTTTGTCCCGCCCACAATGTTACTTGGTATGGTGTTGTTTCATTGTAGGCTTGAGTTGGTGTGAATGATAGAATAAAAACAAAAAACATTAACACAAGTAAAAAATTCTTCTTCAAATGATGATCACCTTTGCTTTTTTAACTTCATAAAACCATTAAAATGCTTATCTAGAGTGAGGAAGTTAAATATAGAAAATAGTTTTCTTTCGTTTTTCGAAACCTTGTAATACCTGAACTTTTAGCTTTCTTTTAAATAGTTAAATGTTTAGAAGAATCATCACTAGTTTTATAAGAAAAAGAAAAGCAGTTTATTGAATCTTGATATGAATATAAATCCTCTAATTTATATTAGACTAAAATTTCTAGAGTATAATTGATTTTTAATTTGTTTTAACTCCAACATTTCCCAATGTTTTAATATTATATCATTTAGATGAATTTAGCAATATTCAGGAAAGACATTTTGAATCAGCATTGCACATTTTAGCTAAAGCCATTCATATGGTAAGAGAATCAAAAAATTTCAGAGAAAAACAAATTGAGGAATAAATTGCATATTGTTCTCGTTAAACAGGGTATAAGTTTTTTTTTGTATTAAATTGAAGTCTTATATCTTTTTAAATAATTTATTTAATTTAGAATACGTTAATTTAAAATTAAATCAAACCCAAATGCTACTTCAGAATTCTAGCTTATTTTTTTAATTCTCCTAAAGAATCGTCTAATGCTTTTCTCTTGTTTTGGTCTCATTCCAAATAAAAATCGTAGAGTATTTTCTTCTCGGATTATTAATAATAAAATAAAAATACAAGCGAATGAAGATGTAATGATTAGTATATATTTTATCAGAATTCCTTCATTAAATTGGATGATAAAGAACCCAAGAGTTATTAAAACAGTTTGATGTAGAATATAAAAAGGTAGAACCAGTTCATTAAGGGATTTTCGTAACTTGGAATCCTTGTTAAGGTAGCTATAGCCCGTAAAGAGAATGATAATTAAACCACTCCAAGCAAATATGGTTCTAAAAAGCCAAAATAATGGTTCTGAAAAAGGATACACATTTGGAGTCGGTTGAAAGATATCATTATGGAAGAAATAAACAATAATAGCTAAAAGCACAATAGAAAGCCCGTTTATTATTATTGTCTTTTTGATATGCTTTTTTATTGTTTCCATTAATTGATTATCAAATGATAAAATAAATCCAAAGATATAATACAATAGAAGTGAAAAAATATTCCAACCACCGAAAAGAGGGAAATCTATCAGAGATGAATAGGTTAATTCTGATAAAAAAATAGGAACTGGTAAGAACAATATCACTTGGGGATTTTTCAAAAAGGACAATATTCTTTTCTGATTCTTTTCTTTTCGCAGAAAAGTGAAAAAATTTAGTGTAAAAAGTGAGAATAGGAAGAGGATTACCAAAAACCAAAGATGATGACCCACAATTGAGAAATTTCCTCCAAATTCATAGATTCCTTCAAAATAGCTAGGATAGAATTGAAAAAACGAACCTGAAAACTCCCCTGTGTTAACGCGCTCTAAATACACTTGCAATGGAATATGAGTGAATAATCCAATGAAAAAGGGAATCAATAATCGAATGAATCTTAGGGAGATATATTCCCGACTTTTTACTTTTCTATTCTCAATGATGGCTAAGGTAAAGAAGGTACCCATACCCGCAATGATGAAAAATAACGGCATCCCTAATGCTGTTAAAAATGACATATATACAGTTAAATTTGAATCTATTACATCATTCTTGAGATGCCAATTCTCACCATCAAAAAACCTTGTACCATGATATATAAAAACAAGGAATATTGCAATGATCCTCAACCAATCAAGATAATAACTTCTTTCATAGGAAGTATAACTTGAATCACTTCCATTTTTAACGGAATCGCTCATGAAACTAATGTTTACTGTATTTGGTTTATATTTGTTATAGCTGTCTGCTTTTGTGAAGGGGAAGTCTGAAGAGTAAACATTGTCATATTCCGCATAGCAATGATTGGAAGTGATAATTCCTTGGACAAAGAAAATATATACCCAGAAATTTCGAAGTTCCTTCAGGAGGTGGTGTGGGAACGCCCAGTTCCATTACTCATGCATATAGCGTATTTTCAACTGTTGTAAAAGAGCTTGGGCTGCGAAAGGGAACATTACGACAGCTAATGGCACCTCTTGTCGCATCGCTTAACGGATTCTGAGATAAGGCTTTTAAAAATAGGCAATCTAATCTCGCTCGGTTTTACGAAACTCTCTCCGAAGAACCCTTCGGCTTTCCGAGTTCATGTAACATTCTATTAGCACGTATAAGTTATTTGAGTACCTACATGACAATTTCGAACTACTTCTGAACCGAAACGTTGTTTTAATAATTCGGTACCCTTAGTTTTCCTAACAAATGGAATTGGGATTTGATCAGTACAATGATTGAGATAAAGTATTGGAGTACCATATTGCTCTTCTAAAACTCTAGCAACAGCCATAACTTCAGCTTTAGAAAAACGAACGAGATGTATTCCTCCAATAATGGCTTTTATTGGTTTTTTATACTGTTTTTGGACTAGTTTACAAGTATTTAATATCCCGGCATGACAACAACCTGTAAGAATTACAACCCCCTCAGTCGTATCGAAAACAAGGGATTGATCATCTAAAACTAGATCTAATTCATCCCTTGAATTAATATGATGAAAAGCATTTGGCTCTCTCCCAACTTTTTCACTTCTTTCATTGATTTCACCACTAGTGCTAATATGTGGTAAAACTTGAACTACTTCCTTAGTCAGGAAAAAATTGACTTTTGAAAGTTGTTTCTCAGATAAAGTGGGGAAAGAAGGAGTTTTTTTAAAGAAGATAATCTTAAGAAATTTGGTTTCACGAATTTGAGGATGACCGATCAAAGTCAATGGATCCTCGTTAGTTCTTTTATCTAATAAATAGGGAAGTCCACCTGTATGATCAATATGACCATGTGAAAAGACAATATTGTCAACTTCATTGATATCAATACCTAACTTTTGC
Organism: Candidatus Hodarchaeum mangrovi; assembly: GCF_975850365.1. Classification (NCBI taxonomy): domain Archaea; kingdom Promethearchaeati; phylum Candidatus Hodarchaeota; class Candidatus Hodarchaeia; order Candidatus Hodarchaeales; family Candidatus Hodarchaeaceae; genus Candidatus Hodarchaeum; species Candidatus Hodarchaeum mangrovi. The sequence goes on from NZ_CDLCQJ010000111.1 coordinate 19,009, forward strand.
ATGTTATGATAAAGAATATCTCCTTTATATCCAACATCAAATAAAAGTTATTTATCACCTGCACTAATATGAAATGCCTGTCCATGAGAAGCGATAAGATCCATTGATGGTAAACTTTTATTATTATAAATATTAGTGATAGTAACTTCCATTTGTCTTCACTCTCTTTACCAGATATAATAATATATAATAACATGAATAGATGTTGACTAATGTGTTTGAAATTAAAGAACTTACACTAAACCATAAATGTTTCTAGAGGATTAAAACAACAATATCCAAAATACCCTACCTGGTAACTTTTCAAACACTCCCACCATTCTCAGAATTATAAGGAAGAAAAAATATGACACAAGAAGTGAACCCTAAAATTAAAGCAGAATTTGATAAAGCTGTCAAACAGGCAAATAACCTACCAACTCAACCCCCTGAAGTATTACTCGAAATGTACGGACTTTATAAACAAGCTATGCTTGGAGATGTGACAGGAAAGAAACCTGGACGGATTAATCTGAAAGCACGATATAAATATGAGGCCTGGGATTCCAGAAAAGGAATGGCCCAAGAAATGGCCATGCAAGCGTATATTGATTTAATTCACAAACTAGAAAATCCCTAGCTAGTATCAAGAACCACGATTTAGAGAAGTCATCTCATCCTGAGACTCTCACTCTCAAAGGTTCATAGAAAGATGCACCTAAAAGCTCTTTTTCACGAAAATCAACACATCTAGATATTAAAAAAGTAAAGATTATATTCCTATTTAACCAGAAGAGAAGAATAAAGCATGATCAGAAGGATAATTTCATAAAACTTTATTTTTTGGTAAAATAATGGATTTATTGTCTTTCATTGTAACAGCATCATGAAAAAATTCTTGATATTACCTATTAAGAGCATAAACCTTATTTTCTTCTTTTATTAAAATGTTATTCTTCTCTAATTTTATGTAAAAGAAAAATTATGCCAACTAACTATTAATTAAATGTAAAAATATAAATATCATGAATGTTGAATAATACTCCATCATTCATTCTTTAGAAAACAAGAGTTGAAAAAATTATGAAAAAGAAACTTATTGGTTGTTTCCTATTTTTAATTACCTTAACAATGTTTACGCCTTTTTCGTCACCGAATTTGTCGTATTTCTCCCCTCAACAATCAAAATTTTCTTCTGAAACTGTTCGCGCTAGCCTAAGCGAATATGATTCTCGTGGTCATTTAACAGAAAGATATTTTTACAATAATTTAATCGATAGTGACTCAGATGGACTTTTTGACTGGTTAGAATTATTGGTTGAAGTAAATGTGACTGCTCCAACAAGTTATGGATATCTTGTATTTGTTCGAATAAATGATCCTACATTTCGTGCAAAATTTTCAGATGGAAGCGAGGAATATAGTCTTGAATATTGGGGACGAAGTGAGATAGAAACACCTCCCTTGGGTTTGTATAACTTCTCAGTGCACTTTAAATGTTCTGATTTAAGAGCAATGAAGCTTGCTGGGCCATACATTGTAACATGTGTTCAATTGGGTGAAGAAGGATATGGATTTTTCCAAGAACACAATTCTTATGACAATACTAAACCTCTTCTACTAATTCCTGGTTTAGATATTTCAAAACTTGAGGAACCACTTGAGACCACTGATATCACTATTCAAAGTGCTACACTTTCAAGTGGATATATAGAATTTAAATTCACTTATCAAACCTTTGACCATGGATACCTAGGATCAGAACGATATTTAATCAACCTTGTACTGGAAAATGACACAGGAGTGACAATATGTCACTATGAAGAGGTAAGAATGTTAAATTCCAATACTTTGCAAAATATAACTCTAACTATCCCAGCTGAATATCTAAGCGCCTTCAATGCATATGGCGGAGGATCTGGTGGTTTTGCAGGTAGCAATTTTCCAATCATTCATTTTCGAGAGTTGAGTCTAATCCAATATTCAGGAGGATATGAGTCATTCGATGACTCAGGCATGAATGTTTCATACCTCATAAACGCTCATTCGGAATCTGGGATAGATATTTCATTAGCACCATCCGCTGATTTATTAACCTTAGGGTCTGTAGTAAATTACGGTTTATTAAATCTACTCGAAAATAAAAGCTTTTATGTTTATGGGAACAATGAGGATATATTAAATTTACAGATTAATCGCACAGAACCCGAATATGCTGGTGGTCCCTCGTTTGAGTTTTTTGTTATTGATGGGTGGGGTAGACCCCGAGACTTATGGGTGAATGATCCGAGCTCAATTTTTATTTCGTGGAATCAATGGCAAGATCGGACAGAAATTACTCAAATTTATACCAGAATCGGACGATATCCAGGACTCTGGCAAATTATGGTACGTTATCCTGATTATGGATGGAGTGAGAATCCTCCATTATTACTTACTGTTTTGGCAGATATATATGTTGATTCAAGCATCCCTACCCTAACAATCAATAAACCTTCTGCTGGAAGTTCAATCCCTCAATTTTATGGGATACAATTCCAAGGAAGCTGGACAGATGATTCTTTAGTTACAAGATTCCTACTCATCCATGATGGAACAATATTATACTCATTCAGTCCATATTCATCTGGAAGTGGCTGGACTGGTTCATTTGGGACTTCCAACGAATTTTCCTTCATCTGGTATCCACCAAAGGATTTAACAGGGACAATTGACCTAGTCATTGAAGCTATTGACTTAGGACAAAAGAAAGGCCAGGTAAGTATTTCATTTACAATCACCCCTGGAACAATTCCCTCCCCAGAAAGTACAATCAATAAAGGACTAGATTGGTTAGAAAAAACCCAAAATCCTGATGGGTCTTGGGATTATTATTCTGGATGGCATTCAGCTGGAATGACGGCACTAGCATGTCTTGGCTTTATTCAAGCAGGAAGAACACAGAACTCCGTCGTATCGAGTGCAATTCAATATCTGAAAGGAGTATTTCAGGATGACCCTAACTCCTCTGTCCCTGGTAAAGTAATCTGGGAATCAGGACATGCGAGTTATGAAACAGCAATGGCGTTATCGACTTTAATAGCCTATAATAATACTCTTGTGACCCTAGATACAAGTTTAATGA
>NZ_CDLCQJ010000112.1:0-22150 GCF_975850365.1 Candidatus Hodarchaeum mangrovi
ATAAATTACTCGGTTGTAATGATATTTGAAAACAAAAAAGCTAGATTAGAAGAACATAAAATTGACAATCCTGATATGAGTCTAACCGTAAATTCAGATATATTTTATGGGATTCTTACAGGAGAAATTGATCCTATGGAATCGTTTATGGAAGGGGAACTTCAACCAAAAGGAAGCCCAGCTGATCTACAAAGATTGGAAATTTTTATGGATTATGAGGATGAGGAATGAAATCCTCTTTTAATTAATGAAGGAGACAAATAATGGATCCAATTGGTTATAATAGAGAAAGAACAGCAAAAATACTGAAAAAACATGAAATTGACCTTCTTATCGGTTCTTCAGGAGAAAATGTTTTTTATACAACTGGACTCCCAACCCTTCATGTAGCTAATAATCCCATCCTTTGGGCTTTAAGGAACCAATATCCTTTCCTTTCGTTGATTCAAGAAACAGGGGAAGTAGATTTAATTTATTGGATGGTTTTTGCTAGCTTGGATCATTATTCTTGGATTAAATCAAGTAATGCTCACGGTGTGTTATCTCCTATTCATGCATTAAAGGAGGTAGAGCAGTTAATCACTAGTTGGCAATTATCTGGAAAAACCATTGCTCTTGAATCAACCATGCCACGTTATCAATCCGAATATTTACAAAAAAAATTTCCTAATAGTAAGTTTGTTGAAGCAGACCCTGTTTTTCTTGAAATGCGACTTATAAAGTCTACAGAAGAAATTCAAAGAATTAAGAAATCAACTGAAATTTCTGAAAAGGCTATTCTAGCATGTATTGAGGCATCTTATGATGGAATTACCGATAATGATTTGTTAAAATTAGCTAGAAGTACTATTATATCTTCAGGAGCCGAAGGATGGGATCATTTAACTTTAGGCATTGGTTCGTCTGACCCTGAAGCACCAGGAATTGGAATACAAGTTAAACCTGGAGATGTAACACGATTTGATTTTGGAGCTGTCTGGAAAGGCTATGTAAGTGATATAAGCCGACATATGGTAATTGGTAGTGTACCTGATGGCATAGAAGAGATTTTAGACCGTGTTATTAAGGTTCAAGAATTTTGTGTTAACGAAATTAAACCAGGTGTGGACCCAGGCTCAGTATTTAAAGCAGCCCGAAATTTTTCCAAAACTTTATCGAAATTCGCACGAATTCACCCCACTTGTCATAGTATTGGATTAGAAGTTGAAGAGACTCATATCTTCTCTGCTATTCATAAATTGGAATCTCCCTTCCAAGCTAATATGGTTTGTGATATTGAAGTTTGGCATCCAGTAGCTAATTTAGGGTTGATAGGGGTTGAAGATTGTTATCAAGTAACTTCTACTGGATGTAAGCGACTTTCTACTCTTGATAAAACAATTTTTGTAAAATAATGGTGAGTTTTATGAAATTAAAAGATAAGATAATTATGTTGACGGGTGCTGCTTCTGGTATTGGTCGTGCCACTGCTATATTAGCAGCAAAGGAAGGAGCTATATTATCTCTTTCAGATATTAACGAATTAGGATTGAAAGAAACTCTTTCATTAATCCCAAATAAAAATAAAAGGATTACAATTCAGAAAGTAGATGTAACTAACCCTATCCAGGTTAAAGAACAAATAAATGCTATTATTCAAAGTCATGGTAGAATTGATGTGTTGATTGCAAATGCAGGGGTAGTTCGGGTTGGGCCAATCGAAGAATTCTCAGACGCTGATTATGATCTAATAATTAGTGTAAACATGAAAGGATTGTTTTATTGCTGTAAGTTCGCTATTCCCCATTTTAAAAGTCAAAAATCGGGATCAATCATCACATTGGCCTCCGTTGCTGCTCATATCGGGCAGGTGAATCATGCAAATTACTGTTCTACAAAAGCGGGGGTTTTAGGGTTTACACGGGCTCTAGCACTAGATCTTGCTCCTTATAATATTAGAGTAAATAGTGTATCACCTGGAGCTACGGATACCCCTATGCTTAGAAGTGATGTAAAAAAACAAGCAGAAGACCGTGGTGTACCATTCGAAGTTATTAAGGCTGAATTTGAAAAAGAAGGAGTATTAGGTCGTTGGGCTGAACCCGAAGAGGTAGCAGAAGGCATACTTTTTTTAGCTAGTGATGCTTCTTCGTATATTACTGGTTCAGACCTCAGAATTGATGGTGGATGGACCACGAGGTAGAACTAAAAAGGAAAAAAGTTATATTGTCATTCCACCATCAACAGACAAAGAAATACCTGTACAAAATTCTGCTAGAGCGAGATAAAGAACTCCTTCAGCAATTTCTTCAGATGTTCCAAAACGTTTCATCGGTTGACGTGCTATGAATTCTTGACGGGCAGCAATGGGATCAGCTAATTGAGAGAGTCGTTTTGCAAGAGAGGGAGTATCTGTTGTTCCTGGACAAATACAATTCACTCTAATCCCATCGTTTATATAATCCATGGCCATGGCTCTAGTTAGTGAGAGAATTGCTCCTTTAGACGCTGTATAAGCTGCTCTGTTTTTCACTCCCTTTAAAGCTACAGATGAGGCTGTATTGATTATTGTACCTTTTGAATCTTTTAAATATTGAATTGCATATCTTGACATCAGATAGATTGAACAAAGATTAACATTCATTGTTCTATCCCATTCTTCTAATGTTAGAGTATCAATACTTCCTGGAATAACAATTCCAGCATTATTAAATAGGATGTCAAGCTTCGTATATTGATCAATTGTTTCTTCGATTATTCTCTTACAAACTTCTAATTCCGAAACATCTCCTTGTACAAAAAACGCTGAATTACCCATTTCATTTATCTTTTCTGCAACACGAGAACCAGAGGTGGTTAATGAGTTACAGCAGATACTTGCCCCTTCTTTGGCAAATAAAAGTGCTGTTGCTTCCCCTATACCAGCTCCTGCTCCTGTTATTATTGCTACTTTTCCTTTTAACTTCATCATTACTCCTCATTACTCTATTTTATTCCTAATATTTCTCTTGCTTCGGATGGATCAGCAATTTCTCTTCCCAGGTTTTTTGCTAATTTAAGCATCCTTGATACGATTTCTGCGTTATTTTTTGCAGGAATACCTTGTGCTAAAAATGGAAAATCTTCTGTACCTACTCTTACATTCCCTCCATTTATAATTGCCAGAGTTGCTATTTTAATTTGCTCTTTACCCATTATACTGACTGTATGCACAGAATTTTTTGGCGAATATTTTACACGATGATAATATTCATCAGGAGTTGGAGGAGACCATGTTCCTCCAGGCCAATTGAAAAATAATGTCAAAATATATGGAGGATCAGTTAATTTTTTGTTTATTAGAAAATTTAAGTTGTAATAGGACCCAGTATGCCAAACTTCCCATTCTGGCTTTATTTTGTAATCCTTCAATTTATCACAATATTCTTCTAATTCATCGCGAGGATGTAATCTATTTAATGATAATTCAGTGAAATGTTCATCATGATGATTTAATATGACACTCATTAGGTCTGGTCTAGCTTCAAAGTCACCTGTTCGGTCTGGAATTATATCACTAGACATTCCTGCCTGTATAATTACATCAGTTTGTTCACGAATTTGTTTTACAATTTCAATTTCATATCCTCGGGTCAGATGTACATGTACGACTGCAGCACCAGCTTCAGCACATTGCACGGCATCTTTGATCAAACCCTCTACTGTAGTAGACCAATTGTTTACTGTTGGATAAATCCAAGAATTAGCAGTTGTTGCAGTCAATATAAATTCCGATTGGTTTTCCATATTCTTCACCAAAATTTTGTAACTTCATCTAGTCTAGGAAGAGGATTAATGGCTCCTTTCCCCTGAATTTTTAACCCAGCTACTATAGTCCCTAATTTAATAGCATCAGGTATAGAATAGCCTTTTAAAATTCCAGAGAGTACCCCACCATTAAATGCATCTCCTGCTCCAGTTGTATCTACTATCTGGGAGACTTTTAAAGCAGAAAAATGTTGAATTGACTTTCCTTGGTTTAATGTATATAAACACCCTTCCTCTCCTAGCTTAATAATAACTGTTTTAATATTATTAATAGTATAATAATCAATCATTTCTTGAGAACTTATTGATTGAGACAAAATGGCATCAGCTGGATAACTCGGCAGAACTAAGTCTATAAAAGGAAGTAGTTCTTCTTGTGCTTTTTGAGCCTCATTTGGTTGATCAAACCATAATTTTTCTCTAAAATTCGGATCATATGCAATGATCTTTTTTGGATTTTTTTTCTTAAATTCTTCAAATACTTGCTTAATAGTCTCTCGATTACTTTTCGAAAGGGCCTGAGTTATCCCCGAGGTATATAATATCTTGCAATTACTTATCAGTGAAAAATCAATATCATTAGGTTGCAATTTGCTTGCAGCACTACCCTTTCGATAATATACAAAACTTCGTTCCTTTTTTTCATCTAAGTTTATAAAATAAATTCCAGAAAATGAATCTTTAACCTGTTTAATTAATGAGGTATTTATATTTTCCTGTTCCCATGATTTCAACAGGTATTGGCTGAATTGATCATCCCCTACTTTTGTCAAAAAAGCTACCGATGTTCCTAAACGAGCTGCTGCAACAAGAACATTGAGAGTATCCCCACCAAATCCTTGAATGTAAATATTTTCCCCAAGTTGAGGTTCTGAATAAAATTCTATCATACATTCTCCAATACTAATCAGATCCACAAAGATTCACGCTCTTAGCTCTTCATAATAATCCTATCTAACGAATAAATCATTTTTTTCTTTTGTTGTTGATTTAAATTGATTAGTGGTGGTCTAACGAAGGTTGGAGGTAATTTAAGATATTTTTCCATACAATATTTGATACTAGCAATTTGTGGATATTGTTTAGTTATACTTCGTATAGTTGTTATCCAATTCTGCAATTCCTTAGCTTTATCTAATGATTTGTTTGATGTCAACTGAATCAGTTCATGAAACGCTTGAGGGAAAGCATTAGCGAGAGCAGTAATTACTCCATGACAGCCAATTTGGAGAGAATCATAAATCAATGCATCACTCCCTGAATAGATTTTAAGTTGAGGGAATGCGTGAAGATAACGTTTGGTTTGTCCTATATCACCTGAAGAATCTTTTATCCCAATTAATTGAGAATAATTGGTTAATTGACCTATTAAAGTTTGAGATAAAGGAATGCCAGTATATTTTGGAATATTGTATAAAACAATTGGAAGAGAAGAAGCCTCTAAAATTTTAGAGAAATAATTAAACAACCCATCGTCATCCAAGGTTTTAAAATAGAAGGGAGGAACAAGAAGAACACCTGAAATGGAATAATTTGTTGCGATTTTTATATATTCTTTAACTTCAGGAATATTAGTCTGAAAAACACCCATAAAAACTTCCATATTTCCAGAACTATCCAAAACAGCACGAAGAGCCTTTTCAACCTCCTGAAGGGAAAGTGAGGGTCCCTCGCCATTAGTAGCAAATGCAATAACTGTATCAACATTATTTTTTTCTAATAATGGTAAAAAAAGGCCAAAATAGTCATAATCGATTGTTCCATCGATTTTAAAGGGAGTAATAATTGCTACCTGAAATCTTTGCAATATAGATCCACCTAGCTTCTCTACTATCAAGACCAATGTATTTGATTATAATTATGGTGAATAACATCAGCAAGGTTTTCTAAAACATTTTGCGTACCAATAGTATTATAGATTTCCATTAATTCATCCATATATGTTATTCGTCCATTTTTAGCGGATAAGTATGCTAAGAGAACAACCGCAACAGCATTCTTTGCCTGTTCAGGAGTAAATTCGGGTTTTTTTCCGTTAAGGATACACTCTGCAAAATGAGTATCCTCATAACGAGCAGATATTGTGTAGTATTTCGGATAAGGTCCATGTTCAAAATATTCACTAGGAATATAATACTCCCCCTTTTTTTCAGCTTCATTATGAGAAGAAAATATCTTTAATGGATCATTCCATGAATGATCCTCTAAAAGGGTGCCTATTGTGCCATGTAATTCTAAATTATTATTTAAAGGATGAATCGTTGTAGAGGAAACTGAAACATCAATCATTGCTCCACTCTTGTAATGTAATAAAATAATCGCATTGTCTTCTCCTTTTATCTCAGGACTGTTAAAGGCCTTACCACACCAACATTGAGCATAGTCAACCTCTCCTAAAAACCAATTTAGAATACTAAATTTATGAACTCCTTGGTCAGCTACAACCCCCCCTCCTCCTGTATCAAATCGAAAATTCCATGTATTAGGGTCTAAAAATTGTGATGATTCACAAAAGGCTCCTTCATATGTCCTTCCAAGATACACATCTCCCAGTAACCCTTTTACCAGAACTTTTTTGATATATTGATGAGCTGGTAGGAAGCGATGATTCTCTGCAATCATAAATTTTACTCCTGCTTCTTTAGTAGCTTGTATCATTGTATCACATTCTTCTAAAGTAGGAGCCATAGGTTTCTCACAGAGTACATGCTTTCCAGCATCAGCTGCCTGTTTAGTGATTGGAGCATGAAGATAATGAGGAACAGTGATGAGTACCGCCTCAAATTCGTCGCTTTGCAAAAAATTTTCTAATTCAGTGTAAGCTGTGATCTTATGTCTTCGTGTAAACCTCTTTAAATTTTTTTCATCGACATCATGGGCAGCCACAAATTTCAATTTCACTTCTGGTTGATTTTTTACTCCAAGTATGTGAAACCCAGCAGCTGTACCGCATCCAATGATTCCAAAGTTTACATAATCCATTGAATCAACTCAAATCCATTATTTTCATTTTTATGAATACTTTAGAAAGGATAATACTACCTTTTTTTTACTTTTTTCAGCTCCAAATAAGTGTCCAATTCATTTTTACTATCATATTCATATAATTTGCCAAGATAAAATATCCTAGAGAGAACTCCTTTTATTCTTCGAGAAAGTAAGATTAAGACATAAATATGCTCTTAATAGGAAATATCACTTCAGAAATAGCTTAGAATACAGTTTTCAAATACAATACTAATCCTTCAACCAATTAGGAATTTCATCCAAAATCTTACTATTTTGTTGAATTAAGAAATCAATAGCATCAGAAAAGGTATACGCAGATTCACTACTTTCAACTTTAATTCGAAATAAGATATCATGGGCAGCTGTGGTTAAAATAATTGTTTTTGGTTTTTCAATAGAATTACTGGATCCCTCATCCTCTGGAACCTTTACACTGATCTTATGACGATCTTTATTAAAATCTTTGAGAGAATTTTGAACTAACTGAGGAGTTGATTGAAGCTGTTGATCTAATTTAATAATGACATCGCTATAAGTCTTAACTTTTAACTTCATCTTTGCCCAGCGGAGTAAATTCCATGCACGTGCTGAAATTTTGATGTTCTGGGCCTCTTTGATCATCGAAATGCCTACCAATAATAAATATGAAAAACAATTATATAAATTTTCTGTATGTTACGTATATTTCGTAAGGTTTATAAAATATGTGGTACGTATTTTACATGGTTTTCCTATCAAGGAAAAAAACAACCAAAAAACCCCGAAAATGATGTGAAAAAATATGAGTGACTTTGAAGATCTAGATTTCGATCTAGAACAAAAAAACGAGATAAAATCTAAAACACCTGCCCAAGCTAAAACCCCTGCAGGATTAGGATTAAATGCCGGTCCAAAGAAAAACATTTTCTTTAAGTCTACGGTAGGTCCTGAACGAACAGAAAAGATTTCCGTGGGAGAAAAAACCCCCGTCCGTGAAGTTCGAGATACTTTAGCCAATATCTTTGGTTTGAGTCCTGATGATTTTCATCTTTCTCATGCAGGTCGTACTCTTGCTGAAGATTCACCCATTGGTGATTATGGTATCGACAATGGCGATGAAGTATTATTAATCCCACATTCTACAGCTGGCTAATTTTTGCCAGCTAATTTTTTTCTTTGGGTTTAAATCAGCTATTTTTTAAATTAGGTTTTCTAATAAATTCTTCTGAAAGAAGTACTTTACTAAGGTTTGATGTAAAAATGTCTGAACATGAAGATTTTGATGAGTTTGATGAACCCGAAGAAGAAAAAGATGAGCAAATTCCATCTATTCAAGAGAAAATCCCTCAATCAAAGCGTCCCAAAGGATCCAGAATTACTTTATTCTTTCGCTCCACGATTGGCCCTGGGGAAAAGTTAGAAAAACTTACTGTTGATCCTGATATGGCGGTAAAGGAGCTTGCGGCCACTTTAGGCGAGATTTTCGGATTAGATCCTCAGGATTTTCATTTGTCAGTCAGTGGGCGGACCATGGATTCTGATGATGTTTTATCTAATTATGATTTAGAAGATGGTTTAGAGGTGTTAATCATCCCTGTAAGCACAGCAGGCTAATTTATCAATGAGGCTGATTCAGATGTCAAATTTTGAGAGTAATATTCTCAGTAAAAAAGAAAAGGAACGGTTTGACAGACAATTCCGCTTACCAGGATGGAATCAAGATTTACTAAAAAGAAGCAAGGTTCTCATTATCGGAATTGGAGGATTAGGTGTAGAAGTTGCCAAGAACCTTGCTATGGTAGGTGTTGGTCATCTGATCCTTGTTGATCTTGATACCACTGAATATTCAAATCTGAATCGCCAAATTTTATTTATTGATGCCCCTGAAGGAACTTCTAAGGCAAAATGGGCTGCTAAAAAACTGAAAGAAATTAATCCCTTTATTCAAGTTGACGCTTTTCATTCATCTCTACAAGATCTCCCCCCATATATTTTTCAAGAAGTAGATCTATATATTGCTGGTTTAGACTCTATTGAAGCACGAGTAGAACTCAATCGACGAGCTATACATAATAGAAAACCAATGATTGATGCAGGTACAGCTGCGTATAATGGACATGTATATGTCATCTGGCCGTTTAAAAATGCCTGTTTAGAATGCGATCCATTGACAGAGAGAGAACAAGACCAATTAGGAGCTTGTACACTCGTTGGTATTCCTCGTCGTCCTGCTCATTGTATTCTTAAAGGTCAGCTTCAATTTGAACAAGACCATGGCCGCCCAGTCAATGTTAAGAATACCACAGAGATCAGTGAAATTCAAAACTATGCTAATAAACTCCTTCAAGAATATTTCCCTCAAAGCATCCCTTTCACAACAAATCAAATTATTCAGATTATTGATAACCATGAACCTACAGTGATAACAATCAATGCTGTTATGGCATCACTTCAGTCTCAAGAAGCAGTAAAAATCCTTCATCATCTTCATAGTTCTTCTGAGAGTAAGCTAGGAACTTTACAACTTAATTATCTTATATATAATGGATTGACTGGGAAATTCTATGAATTAGAGAAATCTCCCAATCCTAAATGTGAAATGTGTGGGTCTAATCGCACACCCTTGTATAAAATCAAGGTTAAAAGTTCTTATACTGTTGCTCAAACATTGAAACAGATAGCTTCTGAGAAAAATCTTCCTATTGATCAGGAATTTCCCCCAACCCTTTTTAAGATTGATTCTTCGAATGTTGTGGAAATTGATCCATCTCTAACATTTACTAATGCAAAAATTCGGGATTATGAGACAGTTTTTATTTCTGGATTTGAGGATGGCTCATCGATTTATTTACAATTTAAAATTGAGGTATAAAACTTATGTCAATCCGTATGAAACGAATAGCAGATGATTATAATCAACTAAAAACGCTATATAAACAAAAAGTAATCCAACAGCTTAAAGCATTTCCAGGGGAAAAAAAATCTGTTGAACATTTAGCTGTTTTATTGGAAGGACCAAAAGGTACACCCTATGAGAAAGGGAAGTTTAAACTAGAAATAAAATTTGGTTCCAACTATCCATATTCTCCACCTTTTGTACGGCTTCATACGCCAATTTGGCATCCAAATTTCTGGCCAAAACCAGATGAATATGCAGGAAAGAGAAATATCTGTCTTGGAATTGTTGATCCTGATCTTGTCGGTAAAACTCAAGGGTGGTCTCCTTCAAAAAATATTACAACAGTTATTTATTCAATTTTGGCTATGTTCAATATTGATGAGGCCTATACTAATCCTCATGATGTTTTTAATAAGAAAGCTGCCATGGAATATCTTCAAGATAAAAACAACTTCAAGAAGAAGGCGCATGAGGTAACAAAAAAATATGCTAAGGATAAGTGGTGAGAATTAATGCCATCTAAGAAAAAACGTACTCAAGACACTGGAAATCTCTTTGAAGTGTTATTGAGGGATTTGGCATTTCAATTTGATCCTGATAAATTTACTCTTACCTTAAAGTTCCCTCCTTCTGATCTCCATCAAGAACTTCCTACATCACTCGATCAAGTGATTCCATTAACACCTAATGAATCTCAGGAAGCTGTTGATCTAGGACTTACAGATTATAGTGAGTTGATAACTGAAAGTGATCCTATAAGAGTCAAAATCCATCTTAAAGCATATATTCGTCTAGCTTTACATGCTCTTAAGTATGCTCACCCTAAAATCCCTCGTACGAAGTGGATAGAGGTCATTGGCCTATTAACGGGTTACACGGAAAACGCTGATACCCCTCTAGCCTGTTTGATTGTAACTGATGCTTTTCCCATTGGACATGGTACTGATATTACCGCTCAAATCAATAATCCCCAAAGTATGGTTAAAGTCTACAAAGAAAGTAGTAAAAAAAACCAAATTATCCTTGGTTGGTATCATTCCCACCCTTCCTACGGCGCATTCATGAGTGAGACCGATTATCAAACTCAAGTTCGATACCAACGTCTTTCTAGTAGTGCCTCTCCTTTAACTTCCCCTATTGCCTTAGTAATCGATCCCACTCGCATATCTAATCGTTCTTATGGATTTAAAATATTCCGTTTGAAAGAAAATCTGAGTACTTGGGAATATCCTCGATTTGAGGTTTTAAATAGCTCCTTAGAAAGTCTTCCTGATCTGATGGAAACATTATTACCACTTTCAGAGGGAAAAGCTATGTTTTTGGAATATGATCATGATTAACCAATTATCAAAAGGATTGTGTTTAATCGTTGGTTCAGAGAAATGTTTATCTTTCAATTCTCACAATTGGCCTTACTTTCACTATTATTACCTTTATATTTGGTCAATCGCAAGATATTGCCTTAACATTTCTTTATCTGACACTCTTTACTATTCTTTCGATAAAATGGATAGATGAATGGCGTTATTACAGAAGTTATAATGCTCCTCTTGCGTCTGCTATCTTTATTTCGATCCCGACTTTGTTAGCTTTTCTTGGAAGTGGTATAGCAGCATTTGCTTCAATTAGTGGAGAACCCTTTTTCCAAATTGATCTTATAGAATTAACAATTGATCTAAACTTTATTGGAATGGAAGGATTTCTTTTATTTCTCAACCTCTTTGGGGTTCTTTTTATTCTCCCAACATCAGGGTTAACTTTAATTTTCTTACGTCGATTCTATTCAGGTAGATATTCTTCAATTTTTATTTTTCGGAGACGTTTTCCGAATGCATTTCTTATTTGGGGTAATTCCCTTCTAATAATTTGTTATTTATTTATCTGGTGGGAAACAGGTGTAGGAGAGTTAATAGGGGTCATTTCTGTAATCCTCTCTCTATTTCTGTTTATCAATTACTATATTATGAAAGTGGTACTAGTTCCCTTCCGTCGTGTTGTCTTGAGTCCTTCAAGGAAAAGACGTCCCACTACTTCTTCAGATCAATCGAGACCGTACTTTTCTTGGGAAAGCTCCTCTACCCCAAGTAGACCTCGCTCTATACAACCAAATCAAAGCGCAAGGGTTCAACGCTCGTCTCACACAGATGTTCAAGTAGCTCCTGCTATTAGTGTCTCACGTCAGCCGGCTCAGAAACTTACTTCAGCAATTATGGCGAGTTTACGTCCAGCAGGTCAACATCTAACTCAAGATGACTTTCGATGTATCTTTTGTTATGAATTTCCCATTGAACCAAGCCGCCAAGTTGTCATCTGCCCTCATTGCAGGCATCCAAGTCATGCAAATGAATTTCAAAAATGGCTCGCGGTTGCAGAGATCTGTTCTCGCTGTAATAAATCTATTAGCACCTCTAAAATGATTCGTCTTTCTGGGACGAATTATGAAAAGATAATAAATATGTTTAAAAAAAATCAATTACGATAGTAGGGAAATATTATGCCTTCAAGACACTCCATTGCATGGTTTATTTTATTAATGGGTGCCTCTGCAACTATCTTCTTCTTCATTCGTAATGAAGACACATTAGCATTAAATACGCTTTTTCTAACGTTGTATATTACAGTAACGATAATATACTTCATGAGGATTTTTTACTATCTTGATAATCGGGCCACTTTGAATGAGATTTATTTTTTCTCATTTGCAAATATTATTCCACTTGCAGTGTTAGCTGCGGGTCTTATTTTTCCTTTTGGGTCTCAAAATCCTTTAGTTACCTTTAATATTGACATTGAACCTGCTGGAGGTGAATCTATTTTACGAATTACATTACTTTCCATCCTTGCTTTCCCTTATCTTGCAGTTTCTACTGCTCTATTAATTCGTAGTTTTACACGCTATAAGTTCATTAGATTAACTGCTCATTCCGAACGAGGACCCTCTGCTGAATGGACGGCAATTATTACCTTTTTCCTCTTTGGTTGTCTATTCCTTTTTGTTGGCTCCCTTACACAAGATTTAATTGGACTTCTATATGGCTTATTTTTTCTTTTTTCAGGTATAGGATTTTTATTGGGTCGTTAAAGACTAGATTAGGAGATTTATCCTCCTAATTCCCTAAAGGTTAAATACTCTGGTTATATTGTGTAATTAGAATTCATTAACTTTTCTAGCTGAATCATTTTAGGAATAGGAACTAGATGCCTTTACGTAAAATTCGTCAGAAAAAACCCACGGACTCAATTCGAGAGAAAGTTCCGAGTGAAGGTTCTATTCCTAAGAATTCTATTAAAGTCAAAACTCCTGATGAAACTGACTTTAAATTACCTCCTCCTAGAGCTCAAGAAAGGAATTCTATCCCTAAATCACAGATAACCCCTCCTTCTGACTTTGGTTCTCAAAAGATCCGATTAAAGGATTCTAATCCTGTTAATAATCCCCCTCCTATTGATGATAGAAATTTAAATAATAATCACTCTCAAAAACCCTCTTCTCATGGTTTTATTCATCAACGTGACAAAACCTCTGGAATAAATCCACCTGAAAATGTTCATGAGGATCTTTTTCGACCTCCCTCAAAACATGGGGTAATAAACGATAAAAAACAGTTAAGATCAATTAACCAACCCTTGCAAAGACAGATTCGAGAAAAAACTCCAGGGAAGGAAGTTCGTCAACCTCCACCTACTCATTCACCTCTAAAAGAGAAAACTCCTGATCAAATCGTCAATAAGTCTCCACCAAAAATTATCCAAAAACATCCAAAAGACAAAATTCCTCCTCCAACGGTTCCAGAAAAAATCCCTAAGATGAAAATTAAAAATAAAGAACCAAAATAATTTATTTTGATGTTCAAACTTAGTTTTTTTACCGAAGCTTATTTTTATGCTCTACTTTAATAACACAGAAGATACTAGAGTTATCTACTTCAACAATTTCAGCGTTTAAATCGAGTTCTGAGATGAGAAGACTGAAATCCTCCTTAGTAAATGTAGTAGCAGTAAAACCATCTTTACAGACAATAATTCCATCTATAGTCTTTTCAAAATCAATTTCCCCTATCAATCCTTTTTTTGATTGTTCAACAAACCAATCAAGTCTTTCATTCCATATCTTTTCAGAATAACTTGAAATAAGGACTTTTCCTTTATGTTTAGTCACACGAAGACTTTCTTCTATTAATGTATATGGATCAATCTTGAAGGACGAAATAGGATTTTGTATTCCTATAACTAAATCAAACGATTGGGGAGAAAATCTGAGCTTCCTAGCTGTCATTAAATGAATCTCGATATTTTTATAGTCAGAGAGGTAATCCTTGGCATAATCTAAATTAACCTGTGAGATATCTATCCCTACTACTTTATGTGCTTTTTCAGCTAGGTATTTCAATACTCTACCGTATCCACAACCTAGTTCTAAGACTGTATGAAAAGCAGTAATATAATTAAGAACAAATTTAATCTCCTCTTCTAAGTATTGTTGTATTCTTGGGGAGGCAATCTCATATGCTCGCTTCAGCTTCTGAGCAAATAAAGTCTTAGAATAATATTCTTCATCCTTATTCATATTAGATTTTCTCATTGAACGTCTCCAGATGTGAGATTAATTTTTTGTTTAATATTAATTTAGGTGAAGATTATATAGGATGGTTTATCAATCGTGTCAAAAAATTCATTATTCTTGTTTCAGAAAATAAAAAAACTATTTTAATATCTATTCTATTCTATTTATATTCATAAGGAGAGAAAGGAGAAGAATCAAACATGACTAAACAACAAACTATCAATCATCCACGGTTTTATTTACTTACAACTGATCTTCTTCAAGGCTTTTCAATCTTCATTATGGTTATTGGTCATACTGGGTTATGGTGGGATTCGAGTTTGGACACTAAGTATCCAAATCTACCATTATTGCCTTTATTGCTAATCATTATTGCATTCATTGTCCCTCCTGGATTTCTATTTTGGTATTCCTTCAACTCAGTGAACTCGCTCCTTCAAAAACAGTCAGATGCAGAACGTAGTGAAGCTCGTTCGAGATTAATTAAACGGGCAATTCTATTCTTTTTAATAGCTGAAATCGGTGAACTCATAACTGCAATAGTTGTTTCAAGACCAATCTTAAAGTATATTCTCACATGGGAACTTTTTCACATGTTTTCTCTCTCAACGATCTTTGTCCTGTTCTCTTTTGAATTTATTTGGCGAAAAAAAAGATCAAAACCAGAGCACGCTGAAAAGCTCTTAATCTTGATATTAATGGGTATCATTTGTGGAATTCTTACATTTTTCCTTATATTTCACGATTATAGCCAAAGTAACCGTTTTGCTCATGCTATTGAATTGAATTTAGAGTCATTTTTGAGAAGGCTGATATTTGAAGAAGGGCAGACCCCAATAATCCCATTTGCTGTGTTTCCTTTATTAGCAATAATTCTTGGTGTTTACATGAACTTACCAAATGAAAATGGTGAGCAGATTGTTCAAAAAGCTAAAATCCCTTTGTTGAGTGGAGCTATATTATTTATAATCGGTTTATTGCTAATGGATCGGGAATTATACGCCTCAACACCAGTTTTTTATCCTGCCTCTTCGAATTTTGTCTTCATTGCGATGGGAACGCTATATCTTACATGTGTTGGAGGGATTTTACTCCTTGATTTAAAACCAATGTTCAGGACAAGAGAAATTCATCCATCATTACTACCTATTATCCTTATGAGTAGAATTGTTCTTACAATTTACTTTACTCATAATCTTGGTTTTGCTATTCCAAACGAATTAGGTAGGATGCTTATACCAAATATAGAAGTTGCTATGGCAGTTGGTCTCCTCTATACTTTATTCTTTGTTATACTTGCAGTGAATTGGCAAAAATATGAGTTTCGCTTCAGTTTAGAATGGTGGTTACTTCGTTTACAACGTGCCCAATGGCAATGGTGGAATAAAGAAAGAGAGATAGAGGTGTTATCTTAAACTTCCTTAATCGGACAATAGAGATCCAATATGAGTTCCTCAATAGGAGCCCTAGGATTTAAATGCTTTTCTAACAATTGATGACTGCCAAAGTCATATTTCTTATTATTCTTAACCCATTCAGCAAGACGTTTCCAAGCAGGAATGATATTTTCATCAGTAATAGCAGGTCTTGTAGTAGTTACAGCATACAATCCTGATTTAATTTCTTTTACCTTAAACTCTGGGGGGGGAACAATATCTGACCCAATTTTTATCCAGAACTCATATCCATATTCCTCCTTATCAGGGGAAGGATCTGGGTTATTGAAACCAAAAATTGGATATTCCTCCGTATTATCTAACAACCCCATTTTTTCTGCCCAAGGTTTCATCTTCCCCCATGCTTCACTTTCAGGACTTTTACTAATCGCTTGTACACTTGCCACTCTCATTGGAGAGAGAGTTTTAATTCTAACATCTAAATCATCTTTCAAATTCGACTCATCTCCATAAATTGTATATTTTCCAATTAATCTTTGGATTCGTAACAACCGTTCTTGTTCCCGAACCTTTATTTCAAGATATGATTGAGCCAGACTCATGATTAGTGCAATAGCATCCTCAGTCAGTCTATATTCTCCACGTTCAATTTTTTCAATTAGATTTCGTTTAATTAGAATAGCTAAATGGTTACTCAACGCACTTTTCTGAAGAGAGGTTGCTTCCTGTAGCAAATTGAAGGACATTTCTTTATTTAACATTATAGTTAGTATCTTTAACCGTTGAGAATGATCTACTACTTTCAGTAATGCAACCATATCATCTAAAGATTCTAGGACAAACCTTTCTAAGGCAATTCGAGATTCGAACGGTTGATCAGTCATACAATTTCCCTTTGTTCTTTAAGAGTTGTTTCTAGAATAATTTAATAATTTAATTTCTGAATAACCTTAATTCATGAATATATAAATTAATAAATTTCTTATGATATTATGGAAAAACCTTTCCTTAATTTAATTATTCCCAAGAATTTGATCTGCTTCTTTCAATTGTTCAATTATTGGGATATTTTGAGGGCATTTTTCAAGACATTCACCACATTCGATGCAGGCTTGTGCATTCTTTCCAGGTGCCCATTTTACATGCCCGATCTCTGCATAAAATCGCTTAGCTTCTTTTTGTCCATAAATTTGAAATCTAATAAGATAATCAAATATTAACTTAATATTAACCTCATTAGGACATGGCATACAATAACCACAGCCTGTACAGAGGTTATCAGATAACGATTTGAATTTTTCTGCGATTTTTTCAATACGTACCTTTTCATCATTAATATACTTGTTATAGTCTTTTCTGGTTACTAATGCTAAATTATCTTCAAGCATTTGGTCTGATCCCATTCCAGAGAGAGCCACTGAAACATTCGAATCACTTAAAACAAATTTAAGGGCTAAATCGACAAAATTTTTCCTCTCTTCAGAGAGCCATTGATTCATTGAGGCAGGAGGGATACCCGCAAGCCGTCCACCTCCAACAGGCCCCATTATCGCGACTCCTAATCCCTTTTTTGCGGCATACGCGATCATTGCTTTATTAACTTGATCGATAATATTATATTGAACAAGCATCAACTCAAAATAGCCAGTATCAATGATCTCCTTGAGAACTTCAGGTTTATCATGAAATGAAAAAGCAATATGTTGAATTTTTCCAGCCTTTTTAGCTGCTTCAGCATGATCGATCAAATTTAATCCAAGCACTTTTTCTCTGAATACCTTCCCATTTATCCCGTGAAATAGATAAAAATCTAGGTAATCAACATTTAATTTTTGGAGCTGTTCTTCAAGATATTTATCATAATGAGATGCTTTTGTAAAATCTTGGCCTCCTACAGGGCATTTTGTAGCGAGCATTACCTTTTCACGATATCCATCTTTAAGTGCCAGTCCAACCACAATCTCCGATTCTTTATTATGATAGGGGTAGGCAGTATCGATGTAATTTATCCCAGAATCTATACCTTTACGTATTAAATTAACTGCTTTTTCGCGATCAATTGCTGGTTTCCCAGGTTTAAGTGTAGGAAGCCTCATACATCCAAAACCTAATGGAAAAACCTTTAAGCCAGTTTTACCAAGTTCTCTATATTCCATTGTAACGACCAAACCTTAAATCCTGTATCTGCAAATAAATGATAATCAATAATAAGATTAATGTTTTCAAAGGACCTAATATTAGAAAGAATTAAGTAGAGGAATGTACGTGTTTTCATTTGATTTACCATTTCTATTCATTTTCGGATTTATTACAGGCAAGTTAGCTAAAAACAATAAGATAACAAGGAATATTAATTGGATTTTGGGATTATGTACTCTGTTCATCTTTCAGACTGGAGGACTGTTGTTATGGATGAATATTATTTCAGGGAGCAAAGAATTCATGATAATACCTTTTCAGATTTTCGGAATGAGTGCTCAAGATTTTGAACCTTTGATAGCTGCTGTTCTATTTGGATTAGAGCCTATTTTACTTGTCTTGGGTGAAAAATTAGGTACAAAAGGATAACTAGTAGAACTAATATTGAAAATACCTCTCCTACCAAAAGTCCAAGTTGAAATTCAAAGATTAAAAACAAGTTATCTTTGAGAAGTCTGTTGACTAGATAAAGAGACTCTTCTTATGCTTATTAAGGCGATCATTCCAAAAATGACTATTATACTTGAAACAAGAAATGAAATTCGATAAGCATGAGCATTTGAAGAGCCCAAAAAGATTAAAATATCTGATACTGGTCCTCCAATAAGAAAACCTGCTAAACCCCACCCTGTGGCTAATGTTACATTAAATACACCAAATCCTGTCCCTTGAAGTTCACGTGGAAGGAGGTCAGCAGAATAAGCAAAGGCTATAGATTGCAAAACAGCAAAGGATGCCCCTAAAATAACATAAATAACAGCTATTATGATAAATGGTTGTTCACCTAAGAGAAAGAAGGCAAAATAACTGAACGCAGCACAAAAACTCGAAATAATCATTATCGGAACTCTTCCTATCAAATCGGACAATTTTCCCCCAATTGGCGCAATTACTCCCCCAGCGAATGAAAAGAATATTAATAGGTAACTTAATAATTCATCACTAAAATTCAGTACTGTTGGGTCTGTAACATAATAAAGAAAGATTTGATTACTCGCAGAAATCCCCATAGTCAAAATTCCCAGAACAATGATAAAGTAACCAAAAGAGGGTATCTTTAGTACCTCTTTTAACCCTCCTGTTGTTAAGATAAGACTATCATCGACCTTTCCTTTATAGGGTGCAATAAAAATAACAGAAGCGCATGCAAATATTAAAATCACAACAATATAAAAGATATCTCCCTTAAAAAAACCAAAACCATCCTGATAAAGAATCCCACCAATTAAAAATCCAAGAAGTTGACCGATCAATCCAATACCATCAATTGTACCAACTAGTCTTCCACGATTTTCTCCAACTGTTGCCTCAGCAGTGAGGTGTCGTATTCCTAAATCACTTCCACTCCAAAAAATTTCGAGAAAGCTAGTACAAGTGATGAGAAATAATGCAGCCAGAAATTTTAATTCTGCAATAACAAGGATTTTATGCCCAGCGAAAGCGATTAAATATACAATTCCTGCGATTATTTCCCCCCGTATAACATATTTCTTTGCTAAACTAGGATTTCGATTAAGTCTTGGCCCCCATAATTTTAATTGACCCACTGTAGATGTTGCAAGGTTCGCGGTTCCTAATAAGGCAGATAATGTGTTTGATAAACCTAAAAATGTCCGTAAATACACATAGAAAAAAGCATAAAAAATTGCTCGCCGTAAAAATGAAAGAAATGAGAATGAACTTACTGAAAGAAGTAATCCACTAATCTTCATTGGAGTTATCCGTCTTTTTCTGAGATATTTTAACTGTATTGATATTACAAATTGTTCTGTTTAAAAATAGTCTTTCCTGACAAATATAATTATAAAAAGGAGATTTACAAGAGTGAGAATCCTCAGACATAATTAACCAAGATAAAGCTAATGATAATAGCACTTGTTGATATAGCTAGGGCGTATAGAGTTGATTTTAAGATTATCCAATATGACTTTATTCTGTCTCTCTTTTTTGAGTCCTCATCAGTTACTTCTAGTGTCAGATGTAGTTTATCAGTCAAATTATATCTATTTGTAAGCCCAAAAGCAGCACAAAACCGTTCTCTTGCTTGAACAAAGCCAATGGTCATTATTAAAGAAGGAGGAAAAATAAGAATTCCCCAAAGAGGGCTGTAACCAGAAAAAAAAGAGAATATTATATGAAAGAAGTAAAAAACAGATGATATGATTAAACCTATCATACCTATACGTTTCCGTTGTTGAATCTCTACTTCGCCAATGTTACAAGAACCGGATTGATATATTTCATTATTATTCATATTTAATCACTCAATTCTTCTAAATCCTAAACGTTTTGATTCAGCGCCAATCTAATTCTCTGAAAAAGATAATAAAGTATTCCATTCAGTAGTATTATTAGATTAATCGAAAGCCAAAGTGCTAAAATAAAATAATAATCAAGAGACGCAAAGTGAGGAATAATAAACGAGGGAGGAGCACCTGGTGGACTCAAAAGAAAATTTAACAGTATAATCAAGTACCCTGTTAATCGATATCCAAGAATAATCCTTTGATTCGTTGATTCAGTGATATCTAATACTAAATATTTATTCACGATTGATATAAGATAATTTTGCCCAATTTCTGGTAATGCTATTAAAAAAAGACCAATTAAATAAAGAAGTAGGGGAAGAGGGGTTGTATAATATTCTGAAAAAACAAGAAGCATTATTAATACTAAAACCCCAAAAATTGTATGTTTAAAGGAAAGGAAGAGTGATTTTACCTCTGAAATTAGACGCTCATAATATGCCATTCTTGTGGTCTCCTTTAATAGATTAATTTAAGCTGGTAATATTTCCCAAAAATCCAGTTTTTTATTTGATCTAGGTAATGTTTAGACCCCAGATGACCTGATTGTCCAGGGGGGACGATAATATAATGAGAATATGCTTCATCTAGTCCCATTATTTGTCTAAAGGATGATCCATCATGTTGAATGAATTTAGTATTATATGTTCCAACATTGATTGTGTATAGCCCACCTGGGGAGGAATGAAGACCTCCTGCATTGAAGAAATTAATAACTAGACCCATTGGATGTTCAAAGTTAACTTTGTGCAAATTTCCCCATGTCCATCGGTCATTTTTCTTTCCAAATTTCTCTTGCATAAACAAAATTGTATCTTCATACGTTTGAGTAATAATATCTATTTTATTCTCAGTCTTTTCAGATGTAAATTCATTGTCGTACCAAATTGAACTATCAGATGAATTCAGAATATTCACTACTAATTTTCCTTTTAATGGAAGAGAATTTAGCAACGAAGCTGGAAGCTGATCGTACAAGACATTAAATATAAATTTTTCTACCCAAACTGCAAAAACAGCTGCTCCTCTGGAATCAAGAGAAAAAGACATATCCCAATTAGTCAGTAAGGATACTATTTCCGAAAATGAGCTATTTGATGAATAAGGTTCAGAAATAATAAATGGAAGGACTTCATCTGCCCAGTTGCTGTAAACATCACTTTGAATAGTCATGATGTATTCATAATCCAGAAGAGCTTTATTGTTTATCATCTCATGAATTCGAGAAGCTCGATAACCATGAGCAAATGCCCAACCAAGATGATAAGAATAATTTTCAGGGATAAATCGCTCATTTGCGGTAACAAAATAATCCACGGAAGGATTAAAGCTATGATAATTCTCAATAAAGGGGACAAATTCCTCCTCCCACTCATAGGTATCAATTGATCCATCATGAGGAGCAAAACCATACCCATTTTTTCGTATTGGGATCGTTCCTGTAATATACAACCCAATATTGCCTAATCGATCTCCAAAAACAACATTTTGACCAGGTACATTAAAATAACTTAAAGCATTTACAAATGATGTATTATCTGTTGATTCAGTTAATAAACGAAGAGCTTCTGCAGAGGAGGAACTATCATGCCCAACCCATCGTATACTAACATTAATCCCAAAGAGGGGGACAACAGGTCTTTTACCATGACCTTTTGTTCCTTCCCCAGTTGTTAAAATTATTTCACGTGTTTCAAAGCTAGTCCTTTTCGGATTTAAGTAAAAAAGTTCACTAATTATTGTTGACTCTTTCCATGATCCATTGTATAGGTATTGAGAGTAATCAGAGTTGAAAGTTTCTATATAGGTATCCAAAAAATCAATTTGTGAATTGGTAAATGCCCAAGCAAGATATTCATTGCGTCCCAATGTAATTGCAGGAAGGCCAGGGAGTGTCATTCCACTAACATGAAATTCTGGACATTTAATGTCAACAAACCACCACCTAGAAGGAGTTTCAAGGGACATATGGGGATCATTGGCTATTATTGGTTTACCTGTGGTGGTTCGA